>NZ_JBFACU010000027.1:0-112891 GCF_040641015.1 Streptomyces sp. NPDC021356
CCATGCGGCAGAAGATGGTCAAGGAGTACAAGGCCGAGCTGATGCACCCGTACTACGCCGCCGAGCGCGGTCTCGTGGACGACGTCATCGACCCGGCCGACACCCGGGAAGTCCTCATCCGGTCGCTGGCGATGCTGCACACCAAGCACGCCGAGCTGCCCTCCCGCAAGCACGGCAACCCGCCGCAGTGACGAAGGAAGAAACCGTCCAGTCTGTTATGTGTCGTCGGAGCGGGGTTAGGCGGTCTGTTTACCGGCGCGCCTCGTGGCGTCCACCCTGTGCAGATGGTGGCGTGAGTCCGTACGCGACCCTGGGCGATTGATCGTCAACCCGGCGTGTGGGCACGGTAGTTGCAGGTCAGGTAGATGTTTCTTGCTCCGCTCCAGGGTTGCTGAGGGCGTGCTAAAAACAGCCTATGCGGTCTACTATTGACAGACCGGGCGTGCTGTTTTTTAATCGAAGACGCCAGCAGCGCAGGCGGACTAGGGAGACGGCGTGGACATCGACGTACTGGGCGCACTGGACGTGAGGGAGAACGGGAAGTCCGTGGCTCCGACAGCGCCGAAGCCACGCCAGGTCCTGGCCTTGCTGGCCCTGCACGCGGGCCGGGTGGTGCCGGTCGCCTCGCTCGTCGACGAGCTGTGGTCGGACCGGCCGCCGCGCAGTGCCCGCACCACCCTGCAGACCTATGTGCTGCAACTGCGCGAACTCATCGCCGCGGCACTGGCCGAGGGGCCCGGCGTCGGGGGCGGGGGTGAGCCGGCCGGCGGGGACGGGCCGGTGCCGCGCACCGCCAAGGACGTGCTGATGACCCTGCCCGGCGGCTATCTGCTCTCCGCCGACGGCGGCAGCAGCGACGTCCGTACGTTCGAACGGCTGGCCGGTACGGGCTACCGGGCCATGGACGCCGGTGACTTCGCGGGCGCCTCCCGGCTGCTCGGCGCCGCGCTCGACCTGTGGTCCGGGACGGCCTTCGCGGACGTGCAGAAGGGGCCGCAGCTGACCATGGAGAGCAAGCGCCTGGAGGAGAGCCGGCTGTGCGCCCTCGACCAGCGCATCGAGGCCGATCTGCGGCTGGGCAGGCACCGCGAGCTCCTGGCCGAACTGACCGTGCTGACCAGCCGGTACCGCACCCACGAGAACCTGCACGCCCAGTTCATGCTGGCGCTGCACCGCTCGGGCCGCCGGGGCGAGGCGCTCGGCGTGTACCAGCAGTTGCGTACGACGCTCGTGCGCGACCTCGGGCTGGAACCCTCGCCGAGGCTGCACCGGCTCCAGCACTCGATCCTGGTGGCCGCCGCGGACTGCGCGCCCGCGCCGCAACCGGTTCCGGCGGAACCGGCGCAGTCGCCGCGGAGCCGCCGCCTGGCCCAGGCGAGTTGACGCGCCGCGCCCACCCGGCGCCCCCACCGTCCGTACTCGGGAGACCGGCACCTACCCAGGAGGCACCACCATGACCAGCCAGCCGCGGCCCGGGTCACGTACGGCACCCGTCGGCGCCCGAGCCGGCGTCGGCACCGGCCCCGGCAGCGGGTCCGGCGCCGGCGCCGGACCCGGAGTCCTCGCCGAGCTGACGGCTGTGCTGGCCGAGCTGCTGGAGGTCGCCCCCGAACGGATCGACCCGAGCGAGCCCTTCCACGTCCTCGGGTTCGACTCCATCCTCACCGCCGAGTTCGTCGCCGCGGTGAACGCCCGCTTCCGCACCCGCCTCGCGGCAGCCGTGCTCTACGACCACCCGACCCCCCAGGCGCTCGCCGCCCTCATCGCGGCCGACGGCGCACACTCGGGAGCCCCGGGCGCGAGGGCGACGGGGCCGGGCGCGGCCGGGATCCTGGAGGCGCTGCGCGCGCAGCTGGCCCGGATACTGCGCTGCGACCCCAGGGAGATCGACACCCGGGAGGCCTTTCCGCTGCTCGGTCTCGACTCCATCCTCGGCGCCCAGTTCGTCGCGGCGGTCAATGCCGGGTACGGGCTCACGGAGCGGCCCGTCACGCTCTACGACCATCCCGACCTCGCGGCCATGGCCGAGTACATCGCCGCCACGGCGACTGCTCCTGCTCCTTTCCCTGTCACTGCCGCCACCGCCACCGCCACCGCCACCGCCACCGCCGCATGCGACGCGGCGCCCGGCGGCACGGCGAGCGCGAGTACGGACGCGGGCGCCGGCAGGAGCACGGGGGCGGCCGACGAGCGGCGCACCATGACACCGGAAGAGGTCAACGCTTTGCTCGACGCGGTACGCGACGACATGCTCAGCGTCGACGAGGCGGTCACCCTCCTGTCGTCGTCCCGGCTCGCCTGAGCGAGGATCCGCATGGACGACAAGGAGATCCTGACCGGCTTCAAGAACGGCGCCCTCGCCCGCGAGGAGGCGGTGGCCCTGCTGACGGGGACGCCCGTCGTGCCGCCCGCCCCCGCCGCTCCGCACGCTCTCACCGTCGCGCCCGCGACCCCCGAGCCCCCGTCGGCGCGTGTCCCGACCACCGCGCCGACGGGCGGAGGGGAGCCGGAGCACGCCGATCCGTACGCGATCACTGCCGATCGGTACGCGAAGGCCCACCAGTGCGCCATCGCCGACCAGTACGCGATCGCCGACCAGTACGCGATCACTGCCGTACACGGACGCTTCCCCCAGGCCGACGACCTCCACGCCTTCTGGCGCACCGCACTCGACGAGCGCGACACCGCCTCCGCCCCGCCGCCCGGCCGCCCGGCCGGTACGACGCCGGGTTACTTCCTCGACGGCGTCGGCGAGTTCGACGCCGCCTTCTTCGGGCTCACCGCCGACCACGCCGCGCTGATGGACCCCCAGGAACGCGTGCTCCTGGAAACGGCCTGGCAGACCCTGGAGAGCGGCGGCTACACAGGCGCCCGCCTCGGCACCCTCACCGCCACGGACGGCGAAGTCCGCGACGTCGGCGTCTACGTCGCCCACGGTCCCGCCGACCACGTCCTGCTCGCCGCCGAACAGGGCGACGAGCGGCAACCCGCGCCACGGGCCGGCTGCCACGGCACACTGCCGGGCAGGCTGTCCGCGCTGCTGGACCTGCGCGGGCCCAGCCACTGCGTCGACAGCGGCGGCTCCTCCTTCCTCACCGCCCTGCACCTGGCGCTGGGCGCCCTGCGCGTCGGCGAGTGCGCGGCGGCCCTGGTCGGCGCCGTCGACCTGCGGCTGCACCCGGGCCGTCAGGTGTCGGGCGGCGGCGAAGGCGCCGGTGCCGTGCTGCTCAGACCGCTCGCCGCCGCCCGCGCCGCGGGCGACACCGTGCACGCGGTCGTCCGCGCCACCGCCGTCGCCCACACCGGACACGGGGCGCCCGGGGCCGTCACGGACCGGCTGACCCGGCGTACGGCCGCGGCAGCGGGGACCGACGCGGCCGACGTCACCCTGTGGGAGACCGGGGCCGGCGCGGCGGCCACCGCCGGGGACGCGGGCGCCGCCACCGGCTTCGTCGCCCTGGCACGGGCGGTGCTGCAACTGCGCCACGGCACCCTGCTGCCCGTGCCCGGCGGCCCGGCCGCAGCCCCCTGGCGCCGCCGGTACGACGCCGAGGGCCGCGAACGCCCGCGCCGTGCCGCCGTCACCGTGCACGGCGCGGCCGGCGCCGCGGCCCAGGTGATCCTGGAGGAGGCCCCGCACCCCTGGCCCGTTCCGGACCGTACCGCACCGCACCCGGTGCACGCGGCGGACCCGGCAGGCGCCGCGGGCCCCGCCCGGCGGCGGGAGGAACTGGTCCTGGTGTCCGCGCCCACCCCGGAACACCTGGCGGCCTCCGCGCGGCGGCTCGCCGATCACGTGGGCCGGAGTGGCGCGGTCCAGGACACCCCGCGGGAGCTGGCCGCGCTCGCCCGCGAACTCAGGCTGGGCCGCGCCGTCCTGCCCTGCCGGCTTGCCGTGATCGTCCGCGGCACGGCGGAACTCGCCGCCGCGCTGACCGCGTTCGCCGCGTTCGCCGCTGACTCCGCTGACTCCGCTGACTCCGCTGACTCCGCGTTCGCCGCTGACTCCGCTGACTCCGGCTCCGGCATCGGCTCGGCTGCCGATTCCGGCTCCGGCTTCGGCATCGGCTCGGCCGCCGACTCCGGCGCCCATGCCGATGCCGCCGGTCCCGGCGCAGACCAGCCCGGTACCGGTCCCGGCCCCGCCGGTGGCGCGGTCCGCCGGGCCGACCTGCGGGCCCGGCCCGACCGTTCCCCGCTCCTCGACGACCTGCCCGAGACCGACGCCTACCTGGCCGCCCTGTGGCGCGGGCGCCGGCTGGAGGCGCTGGCCCGGCTGTGGCTGGCGGGCGTCGACGTCACGGCGGGCAGGGCGGCCGGGGCCCACCCGGTGGTGCCGCTGCCCCTGACCCCGCTGCTGCGCCGCCCGCTGCGGGCCGGCCGCCCGAGGACGGACGAGCGGGAACGATGACCCTTACCACGACCGAGGCCCCCGGCCCTCGCACCGCCCACACCGCGCTCACCGCGTCCGCCGCCGGGCCGGCCACGACGCCCGCGCCGGTCAAGCTGTGGCTGTGCCCCAACAACGACCTCGCGCCCGCCCTCGCCCAGGTACTCGCCACCCACTGGTTCGACGAGCGGGAGCGCGAGACCGCGGGACGGTTCCTCTTCGAACGTGACCGGCGCCAGTATCTCGTCGCCCACACCCTGGTACGGCGGGCACTGGCCCTGGAGGCCGGACTCGCCGAGGCCGAGCTGGTCATCTGGCGCTCCCGGCGCGGACGCCCCTTCCTCCAGCCGATGCCCGGCGGACTGCCCCGCGGCGGCTCGCACCTCGACTTCAACCTGTCGCACGCCGGCGGCTACAACCTGCTGGGCATCGTCCGCAGCCACCGGATCGGCGTGGACGTCGAACGGCTCGACCGCGACGCGCAGGCCATCGAGACCATCACGAGCACCTTCGCGCCCGAGGAGCAGGAGTGGGTGGCGTGCGCGGCCCCGGGCCGGCCGCGGGACAGAAGGGTGCTGCGGCTGTGGACCCTCAAGGAGGCGTACTCCAAGGCGCTGGGCCTGGGACTCGGTCTGCCCTTCGACGAGTTCGCCTTCACCCTCGCCGAGGACCGCGGTGTGACGGCCTTCCGGCCGCCCGCCGAGGACCGCTCCGGGCGGTGGCGGTTCGTGGAACTGGAACCGGTGCCCGATGTCCTGGCCGCGGTGGCCGTACCGGACGACGGCGACCGGCCGCCGGTGCTCCAGCTCCACCACGGATTCCCCTGGGGAAGAGCGGCCCCACAGAACATCACCCTGCCCGCACCGGTAGGAGCGACAGGCAACGAGGCCAACCAGGGAGAACAAGCAGGGAGATCGAATAGGGGGAGCGAGTAAGGGGAGCGAGTAAGGGGAGCGAGTAGGGGGAGAAGGCAGGGAGGGAAATAAGGAGACGAATAAACAGAGCGCGTACGTGCCGATTGCCCACCGCGGTGATTTCCGCCGCGGTGGTTTCTCGTGTGCCGGCCGGAAAGGGATTCCGGGTCAGCGGCCGACCGCGCGGGCCTGCCGCGCGAGCAGGGCCGTACGGACCTCGCCGACGACCGCCTCGGTCAGGGTGCGCAGGTCGTCCTGGAAATAGAAGTGGCCGCCGGGGAAGAGGTGGACGCCCAGGAAGCAGGCGCAGTGCTCCGCCCACCGGGCCAGGGCCCCGGGGTCCGCCGCCCGGTCCTCGGCGCCGCCGAACACGGACACCGGCACGGGCAGCGGAGCCGTCGCGGGGGACGGGCGCCAGTTCGCCACCAGGTGCAGGTCGGCGCGGATGACCGGGGCGAAGACACGCCACAGGCCGGGGTGGTCCAGCACCTTCGCGGGGGTGCCGCCCAGCACGCTCATGCGCCGGTGCAGTTCGTCGTCGCTCAGGTCCCGCAGGGGCTCCGGCAGGCGCGGCTCGGCGGGCGAGGGGGCACCGCAGGCGGAGACACCCAGCCACACCGGCGCCGTTCGCCCCTCGGCGAGGAGCCTGCGGGTGAGTTCGTACGCGACCAGGGCGCCCATGCTGTGGCCGAAGAACGCGAACGGCGCGCCGTCCGACTGCAGTTCGGGGCCGAGCCGGCCCAGGAAGTGCTCGATGAGGGCTTCGCCGTCGGTGAGGAGGGGCTGTCCCAGGAGCGCGCCGTGCCCGGGGGCGTCCATGGCCAGCACCTGCCAGCCGGCCGGGACGTGGGCCGCCCAGCCCTGGAACGCCAGGGCGGAGCCGCCCGCGTGCGGGAACGCGTACAGGCGCAGTCCGCCACCGGCCTCGGACCGCTCGCCGCGGGGGACCGAACCGTGCGATGTCATCGGGACTCCGTCCTGGTGGGCGCCGGCGGGAGAAAAACACCGCGGCAGGAAACACGTGTGCCGCCAGGTTATCCACCGTTGGTCTTTTCGGCGCCCCATCGGCAGGCTTTCGGGGCGGAATCCACAGTTCATCTCCAGTGCTCGTGCAAGTGTTCTTGAGAGCGTTGAATGCCGTGCGCAACACCGCACTTGGAAGTCCGCTAGAGGACCACTACAGAAAAGCGCTCGGCGGGGACGGACGCCGCTAGCGTGCTTAGTGGCGAAGATTTCTGGCCAACGGCAGGAAATGAACAGGAAGTCGACGAGGTACGGAGGACACCGTGAAGATTCAAATTCTGGGTCCGTTGAGTGCCGAGGTCAACGGGGGGTCGATCGTTCCGTCAGCCGGCAAGCCTCGGCAGCTGCTCTCGCTCCTGGCCCTCTACCCGGGGCGGGTCATGCCCGTGCCGACCCTGATGGAGGAGCTGTGGAGCACGGAGCCGCCGGCGAGCGCGCTGACGACCCTGCAGACGTACATCCTGCAGTTGCGCAGGAAGCTCGGTACGGCGATGGGGCCGGGGTCCCCCGCGGGCGCCAAGGACATCCTGGCGACACGGCACGGAGGCTATCTGCTGCAGATCGAGGAGGACTGCGTCGACGTGCACCAGTACGAGAAGCTGGTGCGGGAGGGACAGGTCGCCTTCGAGGCGGGGGACAACGCGGTCTCCGCCGCCAGCTTCCGTGCGGCCCTCGGGCTGTGGAGCGGCGCCCCGCTGGTGGACGTCAAGGTCGGTCCGGTCCTGGACATCGAGGTCATGCGGTTGCAGGAGAGCCGCCTGGTCACCGTCGAGCGGCGCATCGACGCCGATCTGCGGCTCGGCCGGCACTGCGAACTCATCGCGGAACTGGCTGACCTGACGGCCCGTCATCCGCATCACGAGGGACTGCACTCGCAGGCGATGGTGGCGCTGTACCGCTCGGGGCGGCAGGCCTCCGCCCTGGAGGTCTACCGCAGGCTGCGCATGCGGCTCATCGACGAGCTCGGTGTCGAGCCCTCGCCGCAGTTGCAGCGCATGCACCAGGCCGTGCTCTCGGTCGACCCCCAGCTGGACGTGCTGGCCGGACCGCGCAACACCTCGACCTTCGACCTGTTCGCGGCCTGACCGCCCGACCGCCTGACCGCCCGACCGCCCGACCGAAGGGCACACGGGCACACGGGCACGCGGGCACACACACCGAGCGCACCGGCCCCCGAGGGGACCGGCGCGCGGTGGTGTTCGCCCGGCGGCGCGGAACGCCCTGCGGGGTCAGAGCCCCGCCGTCTGGAGCTTCCTGACCGTCTCCCACAGCACCTCAGGGGTGGCGAAGGTGTCCAGGGACAGTGCCTCGTCCACGAAGCGGACGTCGTAGGCGCTCTCCAGCGACCCCAGCAGCTCCACCGCGCCGAGCGAGTCGAGGCCGCAGTCCCGCAGGTCCGTGTCGGGAGCGAGCGGCTCGTCGCCGTCGAGGAACGGCAGGTACTCGCGAAGCAGTTCTTCGAACTTCTGGTCCCACGCCATGGTGACCCCACCTTTTCCACTGTGTTCGTCGGTCGTTCGGTCGGTCAGTCAGTCGGTCGTTCGCCGGGCCGGTGCCCGGGAACACGAGCTAAGGCCGGGGGAGCGGGACAGGGGAACCCGTCCCCCACCCCTGTCCCGCCTTCACTGCCCTGCCTGTACGGTTCCCAGGGCCAGGTCGATCGGAAGGTCCGCGCGGCCGTTGATCCGCAGCTTGCGGTAGACCTTCGTCAGATGCTGCTCGACCGTGCTCACCGTGAGGTACAGCTTGGTCGAGATCTCGCGGTTGGTGAGCCCCTGGGCCGCCAGGGTGGCCACCCGCTGCTCGGAACTGCTCAGCCTGTTCTCCGGCCGCTCGGGTCCCGGCTGGGGGACGCGTTCGGGCGCCGGATCGCTGAGCGGGGCGTCGGGCAGGATCTCCTTGCACAGCGCCGTGGCCCCGCACTGCCGGGCCAGGCTCCACGCCGCCCTGGTGGTCGCCGTGCCCTTCATCGGCGCGTTGCCGTCCGCCTGCATGGACTGGCCGAGGTCGGCCATCGCGCGGGCGGTCGCCAACCGGTCCCCGGAGCGGTGCAGTTCGTCCACCGCCTGCTCCAGCAGCGAGATGCGCTGCCGGAACGAGCTGACGCTCAGCGCCCGCCGGTGCAACGACAGCCCGCGCACCCACGGCCTGCGGGCATCGGGCAGGGCGAGCTGTTGCAGCACCAGGCGCTCGGCCTGCTGCGGCTTGCCCAGCCGTTGCAGGGCCTGCGCGGCGTCGCTGCGCCACGGCAGGCAGGCGGGCCGGTCGATGCGTCGGCTCTGCACGATCCGGCCGATCGCCATGAAGTCGGTGAGAGCCGCCTGCGGCTGGTTCCCGGTGAGGTGGTGCAGACCGCGGGCCCGCAGGAAGGCCAGGCCGTGCAGGCTGTCGAGCAGCCCGTCGGGCAGCGGCCGGTCACACTCCCGGGACGCCTCCGTGTAGTTCCCCATCGCGCTGTGGGCGCCCACCAGGACCGCGAGGGCCGCGTACCGGAACGTGCCGCCGCCGCCCTCCGGCAGCGCTTCCAGCGCCCGCCCGGCGTACGACGACGCGCCGGCGAGGTCGCCGATCCGCAGCAGCGCCTGCGCGTGCAGGGTGGCGAACACGGCGGCCCAGCCGGGCGCGCCCCGGCGTTCGGCGTCCTCCAGCAGCGTCCGGCTCCAGGGCACCGCCCGTTCCGGCTGGTCGCACAGGAGCAGCGAGCGCACGGCCTGGACGACGGCCGTCATCGTCGCCTCGGTCAGCGTGGCCGACCGCAGCAGGCGTTCGGCCGCCGTGGCCCCCGCGTCGATCACGACGTCCAGCGGTGAGACGCCCGGCTCCTCGTCCTCCTCGTCCCGCTCGCCCAGCAGCTCGGACGCCTCCGTCAGCCGGCCCTGGAGCAGCAGCAACTGGGCCAGCTGGTGCACGGGTTCGCCGTCGAGGCGGCCGGAGCGCAGGGCCGCCAGCGGGCCGGCGAGCCGCCGTTCGGCCGCCGCCGGGTCGAACCGCCAGGTGATCTGCGCCAGGCGGGCCTCGATGACGTTGCGCCGCCGTTCGTCCTCGCACACCTGGTGGGCCAGCTCCAGCAGCCTGAGGGCCGGACGGCCGTCGCCCGCGGCCAGCCGGATCTCGGCGGCCTCGCACAGCAGCTCGGTCTCCGCCGGGGAGGCCACCCAGCGGGTGTGCCGGTGGGCGGCGGCCGACTGGAGGTGCCCGGCGGCCTCGGTCGCCGGCCGGCCGGACCGGTGCAGGAGCAGCGCGGCCCGGCGGTGCAGCGCGATCAGGGCGGTGGGCGCCAGCCCGCTGAGGACGGCGTCGCGGACCGCCGGGTGGCGCAGCCGGACCCCGTCCACCAGGCCGGCCGCCGCCAGGGCGCTCAGGCCCTGGCGGACGGCGGCCGGGGCGAGTTCCAGCAGTTCGGCGGCCTCCTCCGCACGGGTGGCCGTGCGCAGCAGCGCGACGGCCTGGGCGACCGCGGCGGCGGTCGGGCCGGTGCGGTGCAGACAGGCGCGGACCGCCTGGGCGAACGAGCCGCCGGGCCCGGGGGCGACGTCGTCGCCCGCGCCGGTGCCCGACTCGTCGAGGAGCGCCCGCAGCAGCAGCGGATTGCCTCCGGAGATCTCGTGCAGGGCCCGGGCGCCGCCCCCGCGGCCGTAGCCCTCGGCGAGCGTCCGCGTCTCCTCGCGGGAGAGCCGGTCGAGGCGGATCCGCCGGAAGGCGGGCTGGCGCATGAGTTCCGTCGCGAAGGCCGGGTCGCCCGCCTCGTGGTGCGGCGCGTCGGTGACCACCAGCAGGACACGGCCAGAACGGGTGGTGCGGGCGAGGTACTGGAGGAAGGCCAGCGACTCGTCGTCGGCGTACTGCACGTCGTCCACGCACAGCACCACCGGGTGCCGCTCGCTCACCTCGCGCAGCTCGGCGCAGAGTGCCTGCATCGTCTCGGCGCGCGGCGGCGTGCTGCACGCCCGCTGCGCGCTGGTGAGGGCCAGGGCGCGGTCGCTGTCCAGGAGCTGGCGCAGCACGCCGTACGGGGTGCCGCGCTCGGCGGGGGAGCCGGCCGCGCACAGGGTCACCGCGTCGGTGGCCGCGGCCAGTTCGAGGAGCGTGTGCAGGAGCGCGCTCTTGCCGCAGCCCGTGGGCCCCTCCACCAGGACCGTGCGGGGCCGTCCCGCCGCGCAGTCCGCGAGGGTCTGGTCCAGTGTTCCGATCGCCGCCGTTCTGCCGACCAACGTCATAGTCGCCCCGTCCCGGTTGGTCCACCCCTAACCTGGGCCAGCATGCGCAGAGCGCCTACAGGGGTGGTCGAGCCGCGGCTGAACAGCCGGTCGGCGCCGTCAGGGGGAGCGCGGTTCGCTGCGCACCAGGCCGGCGTCGCGCATCTCCTCGACCCAGATGTCAAGGTCGGCACGGGCGTTGGCGGGTTCGGTCTCCCACAGGGACGCGAGCATGCGGGCGGCGGCGGCCACGTCCCCGTCGTGCTGGCACAGCGCGAGCCACATGGCGGTGCCCACGGGGCCGCAGCGGACGTGCCGGGCCGGGGCCGCCACGTCCAGCCGGCCGTCCGCGTCGACGCTGACGTTCAGACCGGGCACGGGTCGGACACGCACGCGCACCTCCAGCCGGCGAACTGACCACGGCTCCCACGGTCATGGCTCCCACGGTCATGGCTGCCACGGTCATGCCTCCCGTGGCCGCGGCTTTCATGACCGCGGCTTTCATGACCAACGGTTTCCCGTCGGACACGAGGGCCGGAAAACAATTGGCACCGGGCACGCTGGGGCGGCGAAAGCATGCAATCCATCGTCGTGTGCGCGGACGCGGGTGGCAACACTGACGCCCCCCTACAGGGGAGTGCGCGAGAGGCCCCGCCGTAGGGGTGTCCTGCGCGTTTGACCCGCGCGCCCCCGACGGCGGAGACCGGGGGGAGAGAACAAGCCGAATGCATTTCCGAAATCCCCGGGAAACTGGCCGAATAACATCGCAGCGGCCCGCGGAGGCCGGTGCCGGGTAAGGCGAGCAGAGCCGGCCGAGACGGAGTGCGGCGGGGTACCACTGCGTACGACGGAATTACGCGTCCGTGCTTTGCCGGGTTTCCGGTTTCCCCCGCCGCCCGGCGCGGAACGCCCCTGAGCGGGGGACTTGCCGCCCCCGCCCGGCGGACGGCGCGCGCGACCCCCGCTCCAGGACGTCTCGTCCCGGTCTCCGGTGCACCGCGAGACCGTCGGGGCCCCAGCCGCAACACGGGAGGAGGCCGAGCGATGACCACAGCACCGACCGGGACCGCCCCGCGGCCCGCGGGCCCAAAACGCACGCCCGCTCCGGGAGTCGGCGAGGGAGGCACAGCGGTGCTGTTCCCGACCGGTCGGCGGGTGCGGCCCGGGATGGCCCGCGCGCTGTACGGGACGTTCCCCGCCTTCCGCAGGGAGTTCGACACCGTGTGCCGGGCGCTGGACCCGCGCCTGTCGCTGCCGTTGGCCGTCGCGGTGTTCGCGCCCGAACGCGGCGTGGACACCCGGCTGCTGCACCGGATGGAGTTCGGCCGGGCCGCGCTGTTCGCCTACCAGGTGGCCCTGTTCCGGATGTGGCAGGACTGGGGGCTGCGGGTCGGCGCGGTGGCCGGCGACGGTATCGGCGCCCTCACGGCCGCGCACGTCACCGGCCGCCTGGGCCTGCCGGTCGCCGCACGGCGCGCGCTGACCGCGCGCCGGCTGCGCGAGCGCGAGGAGGCGCGGGCCGTACGGGCGCTGCGCACGACCGGACTGCGGCGCGTCCTGGCCTGCGGCCCGGGCGCGGAGGGGTCCCTCGCCGCCGGGACGGAGGGCTCCGTCGCCGTGGGGGACGTGCCGGGCCTGCTGACCGCCGTGGCGGAACTCCAGCTGTGCGGCCCGCGCATCGACTGGGAGGGCCTGTGGAAATCAGGCCACCCGGACCCCGAGGCACCGGGGGCAGCAGCCCACAGGCGCTGAGGCGGGGCCTGCTTCCCGCCCCGCTGACCAAGGCCGGCGTACGCGCTCCGCCGGCCTGCCGCCGCGACCGAACTGCCGGACAGGGACGCCTAGGTGGCCTGGTCTGATTCCGGCCGCCGCTTCCGCTTCGTCCGCCGTTTCGGCTTCGTCCGCCGTTTCGGCCTCACCCGCCGTCCAGGCCCCGCCCGCCGGATCAGCCCCGGCGGCACGGACCGTCCTGCGGAGCGCCGCCTGCCGAGGCGCCGCACCGGGGCTGCCTGCTCCCGTACGTCCCCTACGAAGACTGCGCCGCCATTGGCACTCGGCGCGGCACCTCGACCGGGCGGCCGACGGCGTCGAGGGGCGTCCGCTCGCGGGGAGTCAGGACTTGGGCCAGCCGATGTCGTCGTCGTCGGACGGCGCGCCCCGCGCCGGTCGCTTCGGCGTGCCGCCGCTCACGGGTGCGCCTGGCCAGGCGGCAACCGGGTGCTTCATGGACGACTCCCGGACGAGGACGGACGACGGACGGGCGTTTTCCCAAGGGGCACTGGAGATCCTGACCGGAACCGGTGGAGGACCACTTGAGGAACGCGTGAGAGGCCCGTGAGATCCGCAAGAGGACCAGGGCACGGCGCCTGGCAAAGGTTTGCCCGGTCGTTGCCCGCGGACCTACGCTCGACGAGGCGGCCCTGGTGGCCCCACCCGTCAGCGGTCGCCTCCGTCCGCGCGTCCTGTGAGGGAATGGTCACATGCTCCGACAGCCCGCGTTCGGCCGCCGCCTGAGGAAACTGCGCACGGCCCAGGGACTCTCCCAGACCGCGCTGGCCGGGGAGGGCATGTCCACCGGATACCTGTCCCGGCTGGAGTCGGGTGCGCGCCAGCCGACCGAGCGGGCCGTCGCCTACCTCGCCGAGCGGCTGGGCATGAAACCCGACGACTTCGAGGAACCCGCCGGCGGCTCCCTGGCCCACGCGCTCACCCTCGTCGCCTCCACCGGGTCCGAGGACGCCGTGGAGATCCTGCGCGAGGCGCTGGCGGCCGAGCAGCACGAAGCACCCGTACTGCGCTGGCAGGCGCTGTGGCAACTGGCCGGGCACCGGCGGCTGCAGGGCGACCACGAAGGCGAACGCGAGTACCTGGAGGGCCTGGTCCGGCTCGGCGACGAGGTCGCGCTGACCGAACTGAGGGTGCGCGGCCTGACGCGGCTCGCGCGCTGCCTGCGCTCCCTGGGCGAGATCTCCGCCGCGCTGGACGCCGCCGTGACCGCCCACCACCTCGCCCGGGACGGCGCCCTCGGCGCGGAGGACCGGGCCGCCGTGCTGCTGGCGCTGGTGTCGGTGGAGGCCGAGGCCGGCCGGCTGCCGGACGCCCGCGCGCACGCCGACGAACTGACCGCCCTCGTCGAGGGCCGCACCGACACCCTGTGGGCCGAGGCGATGTGGACCGCGGCGGCCGTCCGGATGCGCCAAGGCGACCACCCGGCCGCCGAGCACTGCCTGGAGCAGGCGCTGGAGGGGTTCAGCAGCAGCGAGGACCTGGTGCTGTGGCTGCGGTTGCGGCTCGCCGCCGGCCGGCTGCACCTGCAGAAGGTCCCCGCCGACCCGCAGGCCGCCGAGCGGTGCGTGGCCGCCGCCGAACCGGCCCTCGCCTTCGTCGGCAGCGTGAACCTGCGCCAGGAACTCACCGCGCTCAAGGCCGACCTGGCCTTCCTGACCGGGCGGTACGACGAGGCCCGCGCGCTGCTCGGCGAACTCGCGGAGGAGCAGCCCCGCATGACCTACCGCGACCGCGTCCGGCTCGACATCCTCCGCCACCGGCTGCGGATCCTGTCCGGTGACGCCGACGGCGTCGCGGGCGGCGTGGCGGGGCTGCGCGCCCTGGCGGAACAGGCGCAGGCGGACGCCAACATCGACCTCGCCGCGGAGATCTGGCGCATCCTCGCCGAGGCGCTCGCCCAGACCCGGCGCGCCCCGGCCGCCCCGGCCGCCCCGGCGGCGCAGGCGGTGCAGGACATCGCCTGAGGCGGGCCCGCCGGTCCGCCCGGCGTCGCCCGCCCCACCGCCCCCGCCCGCTCCTCAGAGCGAGTGGCCCAGACGGTCGTTGATGTGGTCGAGGCACAGTTCGTACAGGTCCTCGGCGTGGCTCTCGTGCCAGCCCTCGGGCACCCCCGCCGCGGCGGGCCACAGCGCGTGGTGGCCGGAGGTGTCCGCGAGGACGACGAACGTGGCGAACTCGTCGGCGAACGGGTCGTCCTGCGCCGGGTGGTCCAGGACCCGCAGGCCGCCGTCGGCGTCCAGGCGGGCCGCCCGGCCGGTGCGCCACATGAGCGCGGTGGAGCCGTCCTGCCCGGCGAACGGGTCGGGCAGGAACCGCTCGCCGGTGGCGCCCGGCGCCCCCGCGTAGCCCCGGGCCACCCCCGCACCGCCGACGTACAGCGCGCCGGTCTCGCCGGGGGCGACCGGA
Source organism: Streptomyces sp. NPDC021356 (assembly GCF_040641015.1). Classification (NCBI taxonomy): domain Bacteria; kingdom Bacillati; phylum Actinomycetota; class Actinomycetes; order Kitasatosporales; family Streptomycetaceae; genus Streptomyces; species Streptomyces sp. NPDC021356. Next base: position 14,718 of record NZ_JBFACU010000027.1, read on the forward strand.
CGCAGCCGCGCGTCGAGGACGTAGGCGCGGTGGCCAGGCGCGGGCCGGGCGGGCCGGCCGGGACCCTGCTCGACGACGAGCCGGCCCTCCGTCCAGCCGCCGCTCACGGTCAGCCTGACGCCGTCCGCGCGGGCCAGCGCCGTCAGCGCGCACATCATGTCGTCGGCGCCGCCGAGGACCACCCGGGCGTCGCGCTGCCGCAGCCACCGCAGCACCTCGTGCGGCACGGCGTGCACCAGGGACTCGTCCGGCACCCGCACCCGGGCGCCGCTGACCAGCGCGCCCAGCAGGCCGAGCGCCGCGTCCCCGTCCGGGTAGCCCCGTACCAGCCAGGCCGCGTCCGCCGGTTCCGCCAGGGTCGCCGCGGCCACAGCCTCGGGCCCGATCACCACCGTGCCGTCCTCGGCGGGCACCAGCAGGGCCGCGTCGTCCGCTCCCGGCGGGCGCGTCCGGTCGGCGTCGGTCACCGGCCAGCACCCCGCCGCCGGCAGCCGGTCGGCGGCGTCGTCACGGACCAGCCGCGCCGCCCCGGGTACGGCGGGCAGCAGCAGGTCGGCCGTCTCGTCGAGCAGCAGCACCACCGGCCGCGACCCCTCGGGGAGTTCCGCCGACGGGGCCACCGGCAGCAGCGCGGCACCCGTCTTCGCGACGGCGAGCGCCGCCACCGCGAACCCGCTGGGCGAGGACACCGCGGTCAGCACCGAGGTGCCGGGACCCGCCTGGTGCTCGATGAGGGCATGCGCCAACAGGTCGGAACGGGTGTCGAGTTCGGCGTAGTCCATGCCGGCCAGCGCGGGTGCCTGCGGGGCGCGTGCCACCTGCGCCGCGAACAGCGCCGCCACGCCCTGGGCCGGGACCGGGGCGCTCGGCACCGCCCACACTCCGCCCCGCGCGGCCGTGCCCGGCAGCAGCCGCAGCCCGCTGAGCGTGGTCCGCGGGGACTCCAGCGCCGCCTGGAGTACGGCGATCAGCTGGCCGGTGAACGAGGCCGCCGCCGCCTCCCCGACCGTCTCGGGCCGGTGCGCGGTGGTGACGGTGATGCCCGCGGGCGCGCCGGTGGGCGTCTGCCGCTCGGTGAGGACGAGCGCCACGTCGGCCGCGGGCAGCGGCAGTCGGGGGCGAGCCGGCTCCACGGTCAGCCCGGCCGCCTCGAACCGGCCCCCGCCCGCCTGGAGCACCGCCAGCGCCACCCCGCCCGGCCGGGCCAGCGCGGCCCCGCCGTCCCGGTAGGCGGCCAGGTCCGCCTCCTTGACCCGGCGCAGCAGCTCCGTGAAGGCCGGGTCGCCCGAGGCGTCGACCGGCAGGGCCAGGACCCGCCCGTACGGGCCCACCGCACCGCGCAGCCCGGCGCCGCCCCGGGCCGGGACCGGCGCCGCCACGGTGATCTCGCCGGGCGCGCCCAGCCGGGCGAGCAGCGCCGTGAGCGCGGCGTGCACCACCATGAACAGCGTGGTGCCGTGCTCGGCCGCGAACCGGGTGAGCCCTTCGTGCAGCTCCGCACCGAGTTCCGCGTCCAGGGCGGCGCAGGACCCGTACGCGGTGCCCGGCGCGCTGCCCGGCACGGCGGTGGCCGGCAGGTCGCCGAGGCACGCGCGGGCGGGCGCGTCCAGCCCCGCGGGCGAGCGGCGCGGGGTTGCGCCGGTGGCCCGCGCGCCGTAGGCCTGGGCGAGTTCGGCGGCCAGCGGCAGCTGGGACCACAGGTCGACCGAGTCGGCGGGCAGGGCCAGCTCCAGCAGGTGGTCGTCGGCGGCCTGGGCGCGCAGCCGGGTCCCGGCCGAGCCCAGCCGCGAGTTGCGCAGCACCTCGTGCCTGCGGCCCAGGTCCTCCAGCGCCTCGTCCAGGGCCCGCCGGTCCAGTGCGCCGCGCAGCCTGAGCGGCAGCACCGCGCTGTCGGTGCCCGCGCCGAAGGGGCCGGTGGCGGTGGCCGGGGCGTCGCCGACGAGCGCGGCGAACCGGGCCGGGGTCGGCGCCTCGTACAGGGCGCGGCTGCCGGGGTCGGCGCCCAGCGTCTCCCGGACCCGGGTCAGCAGCCGGGCCGCGGCCAGCGAATGGCCGCCGATGCGGAAGAAGTCGGAGTCGGCGTGCACCGCGCCGCGCGGCAGGCCCACGGCCTCGGCGAACAGGTCGCGGACGATCTCCTGGAGCGGTGAACCCGGCTGCGTGCCGGGGCGCTCGGCGGTGAACACCGGGGCGGGCAGCGCCCGGCGGTCGACCTTGCCGTGCGCGTTCAGCGGCAGCGCGTCCAGCGTCGTGAGCACCGACGGGATCATGTGGCCGGGCAGCCGTTCCCGCAGGTGGGTGCGGAGGACGACCTCCAGGTCGACGCTCCGGTCGAACGTGGTCGGTGTGTTGGCGAACGTCTCGACGGCCGCCGCGGGCGCGCGCTGCACGCCGGTCAGCACGCCGTCGGGGACCTGCGCCGGGTCGACGTAGACGATGTCGAGGAGGTGGGCGCCCTCGGCCGACCAGGTCGGCAGCGCGCGGTAGCCCAGGCGCTCGCCCGCCGCGCACAGCGCCTCCGGGTCGGGCGCGGGCGCGTCCTGGGGCGGCAGGTCGAGGCCTTCGAGCGGGTTGTCGAGCGCTTCCATGGCGGCGTACTCGTCGTGCACCCGCCGGTTGGGCACCCCGGCCAGGCGCAGCGTCGCGGGCCGGTGCGCGGCGAGGTGCGCCCCGGCGCCGTCGGCGGAGGCGATCTCGCGGCCCCAGGCGACGGCGGGGGCCTGGGCGAGGTCGGCGGCCGGCTCGGCGGTGGAGAGCACGGCATCGTAGCGGTAGCGGGTCAGCTCGTTGTGGTGGACGCCCCGCTTGACGCGTACGTCGACGGCGCGCACCCGGGGCAGTTCGCGGGCGAGGGCGTCGAACAGGGCCGGGGAGAGCAGCAGTTCGGTCTCCGTCGCCACCCGCTGGTCGATCCGGCGGCGCTGGGCGTCCCGGTCGGCCTCGTAGGCGTCGGGCCGGGCGAGTTCCACGCCGGTCTCCAGGCAGCGGGCCAGATCGAGGTTGCGCAGGTCGCCCAGGAACAGCGAGCCGCCGGGAGCGAGCAGGCCCAGCGCCCGTTCGATCACCGTGCGCAGGTAGGCCAGGTTCGGGAAGTACTGCACCACGCAGTTGAGCACGATCGTGTCGAAGTGCCCGGCGGGCAGGCCGGTGGTGTCCCGCGCGCTCTGGCAGCGCAGGCGGACCTTGTCGCGCAGGACGGCGTCGGACTGGACGCGGGCGGTGAGCGCGGTCACGGCGGACGCGGAGAAGTCGGTCGCCCAGTACTCCGCGCACTCCGCCTCGCGGGCCAGCCGGCTCAGCAGCGCGCCGGTGCCCACGCCGATCTCCAGCACCCGGCGCCGGGGCAGTTCGCGGATCCGCTCCAGGGTGGCGCGCTGCCACTCCCGCAACTGCTCGGCCGGGATCGGCAGGCCGTCGTAACTGCTGTGCCAGCCCGCGAAGTCGGTGCCCGGCCGGGCCGCTCCGGTGCCGGTGGCGGCCGTGTCCGCGTCCGTGCCGGGGGCGGCCGTGCCCGCGTCCGTGCGGGGTGCGTCGTAGAGGGCGTCGTAGATCTCCTGCCAGCCGGTGAGCTGCGCGTCCTGGTCCACGGGGCCGCCGGCCGGTGCGGCGGGCACCACGTGGGCGACGAGGTGCTTGTCGCCGTCCGGTGTCTCGTGCAGGGACACCGCGGCGGCGGAAACGCCCGGGTGGGCGGTGAGCACCGACTCGATCTCGCCCGGCTCGACGCGGAAGCCGCGCAGCTTGACCTGGTCGTCCAGCCGGCCGGTGAACTCCAGGGCGCCGTCCTCGCGCAGCAGCATCAGGTCCCCGGTGCGGTACAGCACGCCGCCGCCGGTGAACCGGTCGGTCACGAACCGCTGCGCGGTCAGCTGCGGCCGGTCCAGGTACCCGGAGGCCAGCCCCGGCCCGCCGAGCAGGAGTTCACCAATCTCCCCGGCGGTGACGGGGGTGCCGTCGCGGCCCACGACGACCGCGGTGGTGGCGCCGATCGGGCGGCCGACGGGGACCGTACGGTCGCCGTCGGCGGGCTCGGTGACCTCGTGCCAGGTGGCGAACGTGGTGGCCTCGGTCGGCCCGTACACGTGGAGCAGGCGCTCGGGCCCCCCGGCGGCGAACACCTCGCGCACCCGGCGCGGGTCGCACGCCTCGCCGCCGAACAGGAGGGCGCGCAGCGGGGCGAAGGCGGCGGGCCGCTCGCGGGCGACGAGGTTGAACAGCGCGGTGGTCAGGAAGGCCACGGAGATGCCGTGCGCGCGGACCGCCTCGGCGAAGCAGTCCGGGTCGGTGACGGTGTTCCGGCTCAGGCCGACCAGCCGGGCGCCGGCGGTGAGGGTCGCCCAGACCTCGAAGGTGACCGCGTCGAAGGCGGGGTTCGCGGCCTGCGCCACCACGTCGGAGGGTGTCAGCCGCAGGTAGTCCGTGGACCCTACGAGGTCCAGCACGGCCCGGTGCGGGACGACGACGCCCTTGGGCGTGCCCGTGGTGCCGGAGGTGTAGCAGACGTAGGCGGTGTCCTCAGGTGAGGCCGCGGGGGAGGGCAGGGCGGCGCAGCGCGCGGCGATCGCGGCGGCCTCGGCGTCCACGGCGACGACCGTGGCGTCCAGTCCCTGGTACTGGGCGGCGCCCGCGCCCTCGGTGAGCACCGCGCGGGCCGCGCTGTCGCGCACGACCAGCCGGCGCCGCTCGGCGGGGTCGGCCGGGTCCACCGGGACGTAGGCGGCGCCGGACCGCACGATCCCGAGGAGCGCGGTCACCAGCCCCGGGCCCGGCCTCAGCGAGGTCACGACCCGGTCGCCGCGCCGCACGCCACGCTCGCGGAGATGGGCGGCGAGGCGGTTGGCCGCGCGGCTCAGCTCCGTGTAGGTGAGGGACGCGCCGTCGCCGCCGAGCCCGGGGTAGGCGACCGCGATCGCGTCGGGCCGTGCCTGGACCTGCTGCTCGATGAGGCCGGAGATGGACATCGACTCGCTCCTTAGGACAGCGCCTTCCGGGCTTGGCAAAACCTTGCCTGAATAGTGGCAACCCCTTCCTGAGGCGGCGTCTCGGAATGCTGGAGTGCTGCTGGAGTCGCAGGTGGCGGGCGCGGTGTTTGTGCCAGGCGGAGGGGCGGGGGTTGCCAAAAGAGGGCTCGGGGCAGGCTGAGAGTTCGGGGCAGGGATGAGTGGGGGCGGAGGTCGGGGCGCGGGCGCAGGGTGCCGGGTTCGGGTCCGGGTCCTGGAGGCGGGCGCCGGGAGCCCCGTGCCGGAACGACCGAAGCCCCCGCTACGGCACAGGGCCGGCGGGGGCGTCACGGTGGAGCGGACTCCGGTTGCCCGTCAGGGCGATGGGCGGGGGTGCTCAGACGGCGGCGACGGTCGGCCAGCCGATGTCACCGGCGGGCTTCTTGGTGGAGGCGGTGGAGGCGGAGGCGGGGGCGACCGGCCAGCCGATGTCGTCGGTGTGCTCGGCGACGGCCTGGGTGGCGGTGGGCCAGCCGATGTCGCCGGCGGGCTTCTTGGCGGAGGCGGAGGAGGCGGGGGCGGCCGGCCAGCCGATGTCGTCGTTTGTACGGGCGGAGGCGGCGGTCACGGTCGGCCAGCCGATGTCGCCGGCCGGCTTCTCGGCGGAGGCGGTGGAGAGGGCGGAGGCGGTGGAGGCGGAGGCCGGGGCGACGGGCCAGCCGATGTCGTCCGAGTGCACGGCCGAGACGCTCGCGGCGGTGCCCGTGCCGGGCGCGGTCGGCCGGCCGATCGAGTCGGCGGAGGCGGCGCCGATCCCGGCGGCGGAGAGAGCGACGGTGGCGGTGGCGGCGGCGACGGCGGCGATCCGGGCGATGCGGTTCATGGCGGGCTCCTCTGTGACAAGTTCGTGTTCGACGCTTGGCAACCTCTTGCCAAGAAGGTTGGCAAGGGAATCTCGGGAATCGGTGGGGAATCGATCGAGATCGGGTCGAGGGGGCGGCCAGGAACCCTCCAGAACGCTGGACAGCACACCGGCGTTGACTCATCGAATCCGCTTTGAACTGGGAAGACACGGCAGGCTGGCAGAGCATCAGCCGCTTTGGCAACGCTCGGCAAATCCTCGGGAAGCGAGCCGGAACGGTTCGAGGAACGAGCCACAGAGGGGCGGCCGACGGCTTTCACCGGGCAGAAGGGCTTGCCAGGACTGCGTCACTAGAGCGCCGCCTGAGCGTACGTTGCCAACTCGCCCACGAGGTTGGCAATCTGTTGCCATGAAGGTGGCAACAGATTGCCCGCCGAACGGGGGGAGGCCCCGGAAGTGAACGCGATCTCCCACGGTGACCGATGGGTTCACCTCAACACCGCGGGCCTGGGCCGCATGCCGGCCCCCGCACGCGCGGTCCTGCTGGAATGGACGCGCCACGAGGACCGCCACGGGCCCCACGAGCTGGAGGAACACCTCCACGACGAGGTGCGGCACGAGCTGGACGACCGGCTCGCCGCACTGCTGGGCACACCGCCCGGCGACACCGTCCTGTTCACGAGCGCCGCCGACGCGTTCGCCACCGTCCTGTCCCGGCTGCCGCTCGGCCCGCGCGACCGCATCTGGACGACTCCGTACGAGGGCGCCGCCAACCTCACCACCCTGTTCGCGCTGCGCGACCGCGCCCGCTGCGGCCTGGACGTCGTACCGCTGCGCCCGGACGGCGACCTGGACCTGGAGTGGATGGCCGCGCACATCGACGACGACGTCGCGCTGGTCTCCGTGGCGTACGTCCCGGCGGGCTGCGGCATCGTCAACCCGGTGGAGGAAGTGGGGCGCATCCTCGCTCCGTACCGCTCGCTGTACGCTGTCGACGCGTCGTACGCCGTCGGCCAGCTCCCCGTGGACGCGGCCCGCATCGGCTGCGACCTGCTCACCGGAGACGGCTGGCGGTTCCTGCGCGGCCCGGAGTCCGTCGGATTCGCCTACGCCGCACCGAAGCTGAGGCAGGCCCTGGCGCCGCACCGCGTGGCACCGCTGGTCGCGCCGCACGGCGCCGCCGTCGCCGCGCTGAACACGGCCCTGGCCCACCCCGCGCCGGCCGCCGCCCACCGGGACCTGGCACCGGGGCTGCGCGCGGCCGTCGAGGAGGTGCCCGGCACCGAACTGATCGCCCCCGGGCGGACCCAGTCCGGCATGCTCACCTTCCGGCACGCCGGGCTGCCCGCCGCGCTCATCAGGCGGCGGCTGGCGGAGCGCGGGGTCGTGGTGTGGAAGACGGTGGGGCAGGAGACGCCGCTGTTCCTGCCGGGACGCGGGGTCACCACGGCCGTACGGGCCTGCGTGCACGGCGACAACGCGGCGCAGGACGTGGACCGCTTCGCCGAGGCCCTGCGCGAGGTCGTGCACGACGCCGCACGCGCGGCGGCCGTGCGGCACGAGACGGCCGCCGCGCCGGCCGCGCACGCGCTGTCCGGCGTGCCCGCCGCGTCCCGGGGCGGCCTGCGGGCGGTGGCGTCCGTGCCCGGGCAAGCCGGCCCGGCTCCGGCCCCCGCCCCGGCGCGTGCCGGAGCCGGGGATGCGGGAGCCGGGGGTGCGGGAGCAGGGGGTGCGGGAGCAGGGGGTGCCGGGCGGCGCCCGGCGGGTCGGCACCATCTGACCCTGGTCCCGGCTCCCTGAGCGAAGCCACCCCTGAACGAACCCCGGTCACGGACGGAAGCCGTGGCCGGGGTTCGCCACGTGTCCGGGCAGTGTCCGGGCAGGTGCCATGTGATGCCACTCTGCGCCGTGTGGCGCCAGGTGGTGCCGAGGTGGTGCCACTTCGACTCCGCGAAGAGCGGCTGTCGAGGCTTGACGCCACCCTGGCTCAGACTTCGGATTCTCGTTTCCCCAGGTCAGGCCAGGTAGCCTCGGGTGTGGCGCCATGGACGGTCCCGCGAGTGTGTCATCGGGCTTGCATGTGGCGCCATGGTGGTGCCATGATGACGTCATGGACCTCAACCCGTATGTCGACACCCTCCGCCGCGAACTCGCGGTGGCCGCCGAAGCCGGCGGGGAGGACGCCCGTGAGCTGGCCGAGCGGCTCACCGCCCCCCTGGAGTCGGCGACCCGGCTGACCATGCTCAACGTGCTCTCCGCCGCGATGGACGAGATCACCCGTGAACTCGCCCCCGGCTCGGTCGACGTACGGCTGCGCGGTCTCGACCCCGACTTCGTGGTGACGCTGCCGCCCACCGGCACCGGCCCCGCGGAAGCCGTCGCCGCGCCCGTCGAACCGCTCCGGGCCGCGGCACCGGCCGACAGCGAGGAGGGCGGCACCGCCCGCGTCAACCTGCGTCTGCCGGCCCACCTCAAGGCGCGCGCCGAGGAGGCCGCGAGCCGCGAGGGCCTGTCGGTCAACGCGTGGCTGGTCCGGGCCGTGTCGGCCGCGGTCGACGGCGGCGCCCGGCCGCGTACGCCGGACAGGACCCGCGCCACCGGAACCGCCGAGATCACCGGGAACAGCTTCTCGGGCTGGGTGCGCTAGCAGCGCCCTCGGCCGCACCACTGCACGCTCCCCACTTCACCCGCACCGCGCTCACCTGCGCGGATGCCTCCAGGACTCATGAGGACGGTACAGCCATGCCTTCTTTCGACACTCCCGGACCGATCGCGGTGACCGCCCACGTGGGCGCCGGTTCCGTCCAGTTCACCGCGGGCGACCGCACCGACACGGTCGTCTCGGTGCAGCCCGGCGACCCGAAGCGGGACAAGGACGTGCGGGCCGCCGAGCAGACGGAGGTGGACTACGCGAACGGCGTCCTGACCGTCAGGACCAAGGAGCGCCGGTTCATCGGACCCAGCGGCGCCGTCGGCGTCAGGGTGGAGCTGCCCGAGGGCTCGGACATCGACGTGACCGGCTCCTGGATCCAGGTGCTCGGCGAGGGCCGGCTCGGCGAGGTCCGGGTGAAGACGTCGGTCGGTGACGTCCGCCTCGACGCCACCGGGCCGCTCCACCTGACCTCCTCGCACGGCTCCGTCACCGTGGACCGGGTCGAGGGCGCGGCCGAGATCACCAGCAGCTCCGGCAGCGTGCGGGTCGGGCTCCTCGACGGCCCCGCCGTCCTGAAGAACTCGCACGGCACCACTACCGTCGACGTCGCCACCGGCGAGCTGCGCGTCAGCGGCGCCAACGGCGACATCGACATCCGGCGCGCCGAGGACTCGGTCACCGCCGTCACCGCGAACGGCACCCTCCGGGTGGGCGAAGTGGCGCGCGGCAACGTGCAGTTGAAGACCTCCTACGGTGCCATCGAGGTCGGCATCCGGGAGGGGACGGCCGCCTGGCTCGACGCCCACTCGGACTCCGGGCAGGTGCGGAACAGGCTCACCTCGTCCGACGCCCCGGCGCAGACCGAGGAGACCGTCGAGATCCACGCCCGCACCCGGCACGGCCACATCGACGTCGTCCGCGCCAAGGCCTGACCGCTCCGCACGCACCGGCCCCGCTCCACCCGCTTCTCCCGGCACTTCTCCTGGTACCTGGGCCGCCCTCTCTCCCGGCACCTCTCTGCCGTACCTCTCCCGCCACTTCTGCCTTCGAACGGAGGGCTCCATGCCTTCTTCTGTCATGCCCACGCCCAGGCAGGGCGACGGCCACCCGTCGCCGGCCGCCGTCTCCGCCGTCGCTCTGCGCAAGTCCTATGGCGACAAGACCGTCCTCGACGGCATCGACCTGCGGATTCCCGCCGGCTCCGTGTTCGCGCTGCTCGGGCCGAACGGTGCCGGCAAGACCACCACCGTGCAGATCCTCTCCACGCTCATCAGCGCCGACGGCGGACAGGCCCAGGTCGCGGGCCACGACGTCGCCGCCTCACCGGCCGGGGTGCGCGCCGCGATCGGTGTCACCGGGCAGTTCTCCGCCGTCGACGGGCTGATCACCGGCGAGGAGAACATGCTCCTCATGGCGGACCTGCACCACCTGTCCAAGCGGGAGGGGCGGCGCGTCACCGCCGAACTGCTGGAGCGGTTCGACCTCGTGGAGGCCGCGAAGAAGCCCGCCTCCACCTACTCCGGCGGCATGAAGCGCCGCCTCGACATCGCGATGACCCTGGTCGGCAACCCGCGGATCATCTTCCTCGACGAACCGACCACCGGCCTCGACCCGCGCAGCCGCCACAACATGTGGCAGATCATCCGCGCGCTCGTCGCCGACGGCGTCACCGTCTTCCTCACCACCCAGTACCTGGACGAGGCCGACGAACTCGCCGACCGCATCGCGGTGCTCGACGACGGGAGGATCGCCGCCGAGGGCACCGCCGAGGAACTGAAGCGGCTCGTCCCCGGCGGGCACGTGCGGCTGCGCTTCTCGGACCCGGCCGCGTACCGCGGCGCGGCCCTGGCGCTGGGCGAGGCCACCAGGGACGACGAGGCGCTGGCGCTGCAGATCTCCAGCGACGGCAGCCAGCGCGACCTGCGCTCCGTCCTCGACCGGCTGGACGCGGCCGGCATCGAGGCCGACGAGCTGACCGTGCACACCCCCGATCTCGACGACGTGTTCTTCGCCCTGACCGGCGGCACCGGACGGCCGGGGCAGCCCGACCAGACGCAGCAGCCGGGACGGCCCGGCCGGTCGCCGCAGTCACAGCAGCCGAACCAGTCCAAGGAGAACGTCCGATGAGCAACTCCCTCTCCCTCGCCCTGCGCGACTCGTCCACGATGCTGCGGCGCAACCTGCTGCACGTCCGCCGCTACCCGTCCCTGACGCTGAACCTGCTGCTCACGCCGGTCATGCTGCTGCTCCTCTTCGTCTACATCTTCGGCGACGTGATGAGCGCCGGCATCGGGAGCGGCCACGCGGACCGGTCCGAGTACCTCGCGTACCTCGTCCCGGGCATCCTGATGCTGACCATCGGCGGCACCACGATCGGCAGCGCCGTCTCGGTCTCCATGGACATGAACGAAGGCATCATCGCCCGCTTCCGCACGATGGCGATCCACCGCGGGTCGGTGCTCATCGGGCACGTCGTCGGCAGCGTGCTCCAGTGCGTGATGAGCGTGGCCCTCGTCGGGGCCGTCGCGGTGGCCATCGGGTTCCGGTCCACGAACGCCACCGTCGTGGAGTGGGTCCTGGCGTTCGGCCTGCTGGCGCTCGTCTCCCTGGCGCTCACCTGGATCGCGGTCGGCATGGGCCTGTCCAGCCCGAACGCCGAGGCGGCCAGCAACAGCGCCATGCCGCTGATGATCCTGCCGCTGCTGTCCAGCGCCTTCGTGCCGCTCGACGCGATGCCGGGCTGGTTCCGGCCGTTCGCCGAGTACCAGCCGTTCACGCCGGCCATCGAGACCCTGCGCGGGCTGCTGCTCGGCACCGAGGTCGGCAACAACTGGTGGATCGCCGTGGCCTGGTGCCTGGGCCTCGCGGCACTCGGCTACCGCTGGTCGAAGGCGCTCTTCGACCGCGACCCGAAGTGATCGCGGCCGGCAACGTGCGCGACGCCGAGGGCGGCGTACCCGGACATCACGTCGGGGTACGCCGCCCTCGGCGTCCGCGCGACCGCCCGGGGAGGGGGGAGGCCACGCGATCACCTCACTTCATGTGGTCCTTCAGGGCCGCGATCACCTCCGCGGCCTGTGTGTTGAGGTAGAAGTGCCCGCCGGGGAACACCCGCAGGCCGAACGGCCCCGAGGTGTGACTGCCCCAGGCGCGCGCCTCGTCCAGCGTGACCTGCGGGTCGTCGTCCCCGGTGAGGGCGAAGAGCGGGCAGGACAGCTTCGGGCCCGCCGTCCAGCGGTAGGTCTCCGCGGCCCGGTAGTCGGCGCGGACCGCCGGCAGGATCATGCGCAGCACCTCGGGATCGCCGAGCACCTGCGTGTCGGTGCCGCTGAGCCGGGTGATGTCCGCGATCAGGCCGTTGTCGTCCTTCAGGTGCACGCGCTCGTCCCGTACGGTCGACGGCGCGCGCCGGCCCGAGGCGAACAGGCCGTGCAGCACGGTGCCGCGCGCCTCCAGGCGGGAGGCGACCTCGAACGCCAGGGAGGCGCCCATGCTGTGCCCGAAGAACGTGACGGGCCGGTCGGCGCACCACGGCGCGAGTTCGTCCACCAGGACGTCCGCGAGCGCCGGAATACTGTCGAGGCAGGGCTCGTGCCGCCGGTCCTGACGGCCGGGGTACTGGATCGCCAGCACGTCCGCGTGCGGGGCGAGGGTGCGGGAGACCGGGAAGTAGAAGGAGGCGGAGCCTCCCGCGTGCGGGAAGCACACCAGACGGTGCGCGGCCTGCGGAGCGGGATGGAAACGCCGTATCCACGCACCGGTCTCGACAGTTGCCTCGGTGGTCACGTCAGGCTCCACTTCTGTTTCTGTGTCGTCGTCGTCACCAGTGACCTGACGGGACGTCAGGCAGCGGGTGCGGGTGCGGGTGCGGGTGCGGGTGCGGGGGTGGATGTGGGGGTGGATGTGGCTGCGGATGCGGATACCGCGGCGGGGGCTTCCTCGATGATCACGTGAGCGTTGGTGCCGCTGATGCCGAACGAGGAGACCCCGCCCCGGCGCGGCCTGCCGGTCTCAGGCCACGGCTGCGCCTCGGTGAGCAGCCGCACGTGCCCGGCCTCCCAGTCGACCTGCGGGGTCGGCCGGTCCACCCCGAGGGTCTTCGGCAACAGCCCGTGCCGCAGCGAGAGGACCATCTTGATGACGGAGGCCACCCCGGCGGCGGCCTGCGTGTGCCCCAGGTTGGACTTCACCGAGCCGAGCCACAGCGGCCGGTCGGCGGGCCGGGCGCGCCCGTAGGAGGCGAGCAGCGCCTGCGCCTCGATCGGGTCGCCCAGCTTCGTCGCCGTGCCGTGCGCGTCGACCGCGTCGACGTCGTCGGGCCGCAGCCCCGCGCTGTCCAGGGCCTGCCGGATCACCCGCTGCTGCGCGGGCCCGTTGGGCGCGGTCAGGCCGCTGGACGCGCCGTCCTGGTTGAGGGCGGAGGAACGGATCACGGCCAGGACGCGCCGCCCGCCCCGCAAGGCGTCCGACAGCCGCTCCAGCAGGATCATGCCGGAGCCCTCGCCCCATCCGGTGCCGTCCGCCGCCGCCGCGAAGGACCGGCACCGCCCGTCCCGGGACAGCCCGCGCTGCTTGGTGAAGTACTGGAAGGTCTCCGGGGTGACCATCACCGTCACCCCGCCCGCCAGCGCCAGCGAGCACTCTCCGGACCGCAGCGCCTGGCTCGCCAGGTGCAGCGCGACCAGCGAGGACGAGCAGGCCGTGTCGACGGTCACCGCCGGGCCCTCCAGGCCCAGCGTGAACGCGATCCGCCCGCTGATCAGACTGCCGCCGGTGCTGGCGCCCTCGTACTCGTGGTACATCAGCCCGGTGAACACCCCCGTCCTGCTGCCCTTCAGGGACAGCGGGTCGATGCGTGCGTTCTCGACGGTCTCCCAGGCCGTCTCCAGCAACTGCCGCTGCTGCGGGTCCATCTCCAGCGCCTCACGGGGCGAGATGCCGAACAGCTCGGCGTCGAACCCCGCGGCGTCGGCCAGGAACGCCCCCTGCCGGGTGATGCTCTTGCCGGGGGCGCCGTCCTCGGGGTCGTACAGGCCCTCGACGTCCCAGCCCCGGTCGGTGGGGAAGTCGGTGACGCCGTCCCGTTCCTCGACGAGCATCCGCCACAGATCCTCGGGGCTCTCCACCCCGCCGGCGAACCGGCAGGCCATGCCCACGATCGCGATCGGCTCGGCCTGACGGCTCGCGAGCCGCTCGTTCTCCGTGCGCAGCCGTTCGTTCTCCATCAGCGAGGCGCGCAACGCCTCGACGATCTCGTTGGTGTCCACGTGGCTCGGGGCCTCCCCCTCGGTCCTCGTTCTCGGTTCCTCGGTACGGAACGTCCTCGGTTCCCCGGTACGACACGTCCTCGGTTCCCCGGTCCGACGCGTTCTCAGTCCGACGTCCTGGCGGCGAGCGCGGCCCGCACCAGATCGTCGATGCCCATGTCCGCGATGGCGCCGGCCGGGGCGGACTCCTGGGCGGGCCGGGCGGCCTGCTCGTCCTCGGCGGCCGGCGGTGCCAGCTCCTCCAGCAGGAACTCCGCCAGGGTCTCCGGGTTCGGGTAGTCGAACATCATCGTCGCGGGCAGCCGCAGCCCGGTCGCCGCGCCGAGCTGGTTGCGCAGCTCGATCGCCGCCAGCGAGTCCAGACCCAGCTCGGTGAAGCCGCGCCGCATGTCGATGGCGTCCGGGTCGTCGTGGCGTACCACCGCCACCTGGGCCCGTACGACGTCCAGCAGGATCTGCAACTGCTCCTCCCGCGCGAGCCCGGCCAGCCGCCGCTCCAGCGACTCCGCCTCTCCGGCTCCGGCCCCGGCCGCGGCGCTCGCGTCCGCGGTGACGGCGTCGGCGCCGGTCGCCGCGGCCCGCGTCGTGCGCGCCCGGACCGTGGCCGCCACCTCGCTCAGCGCCGCGGGCACCGAGCCCGAGGCGGCCAGCGCGGCGGCGTCGAGGCGCAGCGGGACGAGCGCGCTCTCGCCGGTGGCGAGGGCCGCGTCGAACAGGGCGAGCCCGTCCCGCGGTGCCAGGGCCGGAGTGCCCAGGCGGCGCTGCCGCTCGAACACCGCCGGGTCGAGCCGGGACCCCATGCCGTCGCCCTCCCACAGGTGCCAGGCCAGGGAGACGGCCGGGAGTCCGGCCGCCCGCCGGTGCTGGGCGAGGGCGTCGAGGAAGACGTTGGCTGCCGCGTAGTTGGCCTGCCCGGCGTTGTCCAGGAACCCGGTCGTCGACGAGAACAGGACGAACGCCTTGAGTCGCGGGGCCAGTTCGGCGGTCAGCTCGTGCAGGTGCCAGGCGGCGTCCGCCTTCGGCGCGAGCACCGCGTCGAACCGCCGCGGTGTCAGCGAGGCGATCAGCCCGTCGTCGACGATGCCGGCCGCGTGGACGACTCCGGTGAGCGGGTGGGCGGGGTCGATGGCGGTGAGGAGGTCGGTGAGTGCCTGGCGGTCGGTGACGTCGCAGGCGGCGAGGGTGACGTCGGCGCCGAGGGAGGTGAGTTCGGCCTTGAGGTCGGCCGCTCCCGGAGCGTCGGGTCCGCGCCGGCTGGTGAGGACCAGGTGGCGTACGCCGTGCTCGGTGGCGAGGTGGCGGGCGACCAGCGCGCCCAGTCCGCCGGTGCCGCCGGTGACGAGCACGGTGCCCTCGCCGTCCCACGGCGCGGCCTCGTCGCCCGCCGTGGCCGGCCGCAGCCGCGGCACCAGGGCCGTGCCCGACCGCAGCGCCAGCTCCGGAGCCCCGGAGGCGACCGCCGCGGGCAGCGCCCGCTCGGACTCCGGCGTACCGTCCAGGTCCACCAGGACCAGCCGCCCGGGATGCTCGGCCTGCGCCGCCCGGACCAGACCCCACACGGGCGCCTGCGTCACGTCGACGGCGTCGCCGTCCGCCGCCCGTACGGCCCCGCCGGTCGCCACGACCAGCGCCGAGTCGGCGAACCGCGCCTCGGCCAGCCAGCCCTGCACCGCCGCGAGCACGTCGTGCACCACCGCGTGCGCCCCTGCCACCGTGCCGGCCGCGTCCGCCGTTCCCTCCGGAGCGGCACCGGCCACCCGCAGCAGGGCGTACGCGGGCACGGCGCCACCGTCCGCGTTGCCGCCGAGGACATCGGCGAGCGCGGGCAGGTCGGGTCCGGCCCCGGCGGGCGCCGGAGCGGGCAGCCAGCCGAAGCGGTACAGGTCGTCGGCCCGCGCGGCAAGCTGCTCGCGCGCCACGGGCCGGGACACCAGACGTTCGACCGTCGCGACCGGACGTCCGTGCGCGTCGGCGATCCGCAGTTCGGTGACCTCGTCCCCGCCGGCCCGGCGCAACAGCACCCGCAGCGCGGTGGCCCCGGAGGCGTGCAGGCTCACCCCGCTCCACACGAACGGCAGCAGCGTCGCGTCCGCGTCGTCGAGCAGGTCGACGTGGCTCGCCGCGTCCAGGAGCGCGGGGTGCAGTCCGTAGCGCAGGGCGTCGGCGCGGGCGGCCTCGGGCAGCGCGACCTCGGCGAAGACGTCGTCGCCGCGCCGCCAGGCCGCCTTGAGGCACTGGAAGACGGGACCGTAGTGGTAGCCCCGGCCGGTCAGGCGCTCGTAGACGTCGTCGAGCGGAACCGGTGTGGCGTCGGCGGGCGGCCATGCCGTGAGGTCGAAGGCGGGCGCCGGGGACGCGGTGGTGAGCGTGCCCGTGGCGTGCCGCTCCCACGCGGCCTGCGTGTTCTCCGGCCGGGTGTGGACGCCGACCGTACGGCGGCCGGTCGCGTCGGGCGTGCCGAGCACGACCTGGAGGGCCAGCGCGCCGCGCTCGGGCAGGGTCAGCGGTGCCTGGAGGGTGAGTTCCTCCAGGTGCGGGGTGCCGGTCTCGTCGCCCGCGCGGATGGCGAGTTCGACGAGTCCGGTGCCTGGCAGCAGCACCGTGCCCAGGACGTCGTGGTCGGCGAGCCAGGGGTGGGTGTCGAGGGACAGCCGGCCCGTGAGGACCACCCCGCCGTCCGGCAGGTCGATCGCCGCGCTCAGCAGCGGATGCCCCGTCGCGGCCTGCCCGTGCCCGGCCGCGCCCGTGGCCGCCGTCACCGCGTCCGCCGCCGGCGCCTCCAGCCAGAAGTGCCGCTTCTCGAAGGCGTACGTCGGCAGGTCGACGCGCCGGGCACCGGTGCCCGCGAAGTGCGCGGCCCAGTCGATCCGGCGGCCCGTGGCGTACAGCACGCCCAGCGCACCGGCGAGTTCCCGGTCCTCGCCACGGTCGCGCCGCTGGGCGGCGATGTAGGTGGCGTCGTCGTGGGTGGCGGGCCCGAGGGCGCTGAGGACGGCGTCGGGGCCGATCTCCAGGAAGGTGGCGGTACCGGTCCGCGCCAGCTGAGCCAACGCGTCGGTCAGCCTGACCGGCTTGCGGATGTGTTCGGTCCAGTAGGCGGCCGTGGTGAGTTCGTCGGTGACGGACTCACCCGTGACGGTGGAGACGAAGGGGATACGGGGCCGGCTGTACGTGAGTGATTCCGCGACCGCACGGAAGTCGTCGAGCACGGGGTCCATGAGGGGGGAGTGGAAGGCGTG
Source organism: Streptomyces sp. NPDC021356 (assembly GCF_040641015.1). NCBI lineage: Bacteria > Bacillati > Actinomycetota > Actinomycetes > Kitasatosporales > Streptomycetaceae > Streptomyces > Streptomyces sp. NPDC021356. The sequence continues at coordinate 31,679 of NZ_JBFACU010000027.1, forward strand.
GCTGACGGTGAGCTGTTTGGTCTTGCGGCCTTGGGCGGCGAAGTGCTGGGCGATGGCCCGTGCTTCCGCCTCCGCGCCGGATATGACGGTGGACTGGGGTGAGTTGAGGGCGGCGATGCCCACTTGCTCGGTGAGCAGTGGCAGGATCTCGTCCTCGGTCGCCTGTAGGGCGATCATGGCGCCGCCTGCGGGGAGGGCCTGCATGAGCCGTCCGCGTGCGGTGACCAGCCGTGCCGCGTCGTCCAGGGAGAAGACTCCGGCGACGTGCGCGGCGGCGATCTCGCCGATGGAGTGCCCGGCGAGATAGTCGGGGGTGACACCCCAGGACTCGACGAGCCGGTACAGGGCGACCTCGAAGGCGAACAGGGCGGGCTGGGTGTACTGGGTCTGGTTCAGCAGGTCCGCGTCCTCGCCCCACATCACCTCCCGCAACGGCCGCTCCAAGTGCGCATCGACGGCCGCGAACACGTCCTCCAGCGCCTGCGCGAACACGGGATACGTGTCCGCCAACTCCCGCCCCATACCCGCCCGCTGCGCACCCTGCCCCGTGAACAGGAAGGCCACGGGTGCGTCGGAGCGGTCGGGGCCGGTGACGACCGACGGAGATGCGGCGCCGTCAGCGAGGGCGGTCAGGGCGCGCAGGGCCTCGTCGGTGTCGGACGCCAGGACCGTGACCCGGTGGTCGAGAGCGGCGCGGGTGGTGGCCAGCGAGTGGGCCACGTCGAACAGGCCGGGGTGGCCGGGCGCCTCGAAGAGCGCCTTCAGCCGCTCCGCCTGCGCCGGCAGGCTCCGGGCGTCCTTGGCCGACAGCGGGAGCACCGCCGTACGGGCCGCGGGCACGCCGGCCGTCGGCGCCTGTGCCGGGGCGGCCTCCTGCCGTGCCGTCCGCGGCGCCTGCTCGACGATGACGTGCGCGTTGGTGCCGCTGAGCCCGAAGGAGGAGACCGCCGCACGGCGCGGGCGGCCGGTCTCGGGCCAGTCGCGGGCCTCGGTCAGCAGCCGGACGCCGCCGGCCGACCAGTCCACCTTCGGCGAGGGCTCGTCCACGTGCAGGGTCTTCGGCATGACGCCCGCACGGATGGCCATGACGGCCTTGATGACACCGCTGATGCCCGAAGCGGCCTGCGCGTGGCCGATGTTGGACTTGATCGAGCCCAGCCACACCGGCCGGTCCTCGGTCCGGTCCTGGCCGTAGGTGGCCAGCAGCGCCTGGGCCTCGATCGGGTCACCGAGGGTGGTGCCCGTGCCGTGGCCCTCGACCAGGTCCACGTCCTGCGTGGTCAGTCCGGCCGCCGCCAGCGCGCGCTGGATCACCCGCTGCTGGGAAGGGCCGTTGGGTGCGGTGAGGCCGTTGCTCGCGCCGTCCTGGTTGGTGGCGCTGGAGCGGATGACGGCCAGCACGGGGTGGCCGTTGCGCTCGGCCTCCGACAGCCGCTCCACGAGCAGCAGGCCCACGCCCTCCGACCAGCCGGTGCCGTCCGCGGCGGCGGCGAACGCCTTGCAGCGGCCGTCGGCCGCCAGACCGCGCTGCTGGCTGAAGTCGACGAAGATCTCGGGTGTCGGCATGACGGTCACACCGCCGGCCAGCGCCATGGTGACCTCGCCCTGGCGCAGCGCCTGGCAGGCCATGTGCAGCGAGACCAGCGAGGAGGAGCAGGCGGTGTCGACGGTCACCGCCGGGCCCTCCAGACCCAGGGTGTAGGCGACTCGGCCCGAGGCGATGCTGCCCGCGCTGCCGTTGCCCAGGTACGGGGAGAGTTCGTCGGGCGCGGAGCCGTGCAGGGTGGCGTAGTCGTGGTACATGACGCCGACGTAGACACCGGTCTGCGTGCCGCGCAGCGACGACGGGTCGATGCCGGCCCGCTCGACGGCCTCCCAGGAGGCCTCCAGGAGCAGCCGCTGCTGCGGGTCCATGGCCACCGCCTCGCGCGGCATGATCCCGAAGAACTCGGGGTCGAACTCGGCGGCGTCGTGCAGGAACCCGCCCTGGACGGTGTACGTCCTGCCGGGCGTGCCCGGCTCCGGGTCGTAGATGCCCTCGGGGTCCCAGCCGCGGTCGGCCGGGAAGCCGGACACCGCGTCGCGGCCCTCGGCGACCAGCTGCCACAGGTCCTCGGCGGAGCGCACCCCGCCGGGGAAGCGGCAGGCGATGCCGACGACGGCGATGGGCTCGTCGGCCGCCGCCGCGGTGCGCGTCGCGGCCTGCGCGGGCGCCGGGGCGCTGGTGCCGGAGATCTTCTCCTTGATCAGCGCGGCCACGGCGCGGGCGCTGGGGTGGTCGAAGACGAGGGTGGCGGGCAGCCGCAGCCCGGTGGCCGCGTTGAGGTTGTTGCGCAGCTCCACCGCGGCCAGCGAGTCGAAGCCCAGTTCCCGGAACGCCTTCTCCGGGCCGACCGACTCGATGCCGCTGTGCCCGAGCACGGAGGCCACCTCGCGGCGGACCAGCTCCAGCAGCGCGCGGTCGCGTTCGCCGTCGCTCAGCCCGCTCAGCCGTTGCGCCAGCGCGCCGGTCTCCTCGGCCGTGGCGGCCTGGGCGGTACGGCGGCCGGTGGTCCGGGCCAGGCCGCGCAGCAGAGCGGGCGGCGCGTCGGTGCGCGAACGCAGGGCCGTACGGTCCACGCGCACCGGGACGACCAGCGGCTCGCCGGTCGCGAGGCCCGCGTCGAACAGGGCCAGGCCCTCGGCACTGTCCAGCGCGGGCATGCCCAGCCGCCGCATCCGGTCCAGGTCGGAGTCGGCCAGCGGGCCGCCGAGGCCGGTGTCCACCGCCCACATGCCGAAGGCGAGGGCGGTGGCCGGGAGCCCGGCGGCGCGGCGGTGGTGGGCGAGGGCGTCGAGGAAGACGTTGGCCGCCGCGTAGTTGCCCTGGCCGGCCGCGAGGACGAGGCCGCCCGCCGAGGAGAACAGGACGAACGCCTTGAGCTGCGGGGCCAGTTCGGCGGTCAGCTCGTGCAGGTGCCAGGCGGCGTCGGCCTTCGGGCCGTAGACCTTCGCGGTCTGCTCCTCGGTGAGCGTGCCGACCAGGCCGCTGTCCACCACGGCCGCCGCGTGGACGACTCCGGTGAGCGGGTGGGCGGGGTCGATGGCGGTGAGGAGGTCGGTGAGGGCCCGGCGGTCGGTGACGTCGCAGGCGGCGAGGGTGACGTCGGCGCCGAGGGAGGTGAGTTCGGCCTTGAGGTCGGCCGCTCCGGGGGCGTCGGGTCCGCGCCGGCTGGTGAGGACGAGGTGGCGTACGCCGTGTTCGGTGGCGAGGTGGCGGGCGACCAGGGCGCCCAGGCCGCCGGTGCCGCCGGTGACGAGGACGGTGCCCTCGCCGTCCCACGGCGAGGCCGGGTCACCGAGACCGGCGGCCGGGACGAGACGCGGCACGCTCAGCGCGCCGGCGCGCAGGGCGGCCTCGGGCTCGCCGGAGACGGCCGCCGCCGCGAGCGCCGCCGCCGACAGCTCGGTGCCGTCGGTGTCCAGCAGCGCGAACCGTCCGGGGTTCTCCGCCTCGGCGGCCCGGACCAGACCCCACACCGGGGCCTGCGCCAGGTCCACCGCGTCCTGGTGACCGGTGGCGACGGCGCCGCCGGTCACCACCACCAGGCGCGAACCGCCGAACCGGTCGTCGGCCAGCCACGTACGGACCGTCTCCAGGACGGACGACGTCACCGCGCGCAGCGCGCCCGGCACATCGTCCGTGCCCGATACGTGGTCCGCGCCCGTGCCCCCGGTCACCACCGGGGCGAGCACGACCTCGGGCAGCGGCTGCCGTCCCGCCTCCACGGCGGCGCCCAGCGCGGCCAGGTCGGCGAACTCCGGCACCAGACCGGTCGGGTCGGCGGTGCCGGACAGGCGTACGACACCCGAGGCCGGAGCCTGCGGCAGCGGCAGCCCGGTCCAGCCGACGTGGAACAGCGCGTCCGCACGGCCGGACCTGGACGCCTCCAGCTGCTCACTGGCCACCGGCCGGGAGACCAGCTCGTTCACCGTGGCCACGGGACGTCCCGTGCCGTCGGCGACCCACATCGCGGAGACCTCGTCGCCGCGGACCCGGCGCAGCAGCACCCGCAGTTCGGTCGCGCCGGACGCGTGCAGGGTCACACCGTTCCAGGAGAACGGCAGCAGCGTCTCGCCGGACGCCTCGCCGTGCTCGTCGACGAGGTCGCCGTGCATGGCCGCGTCGAGGAGGGCGGGGTGCAGGCCGAAGCGGAGCGCGTCGGCGTGGGCGGTCTCGGGCAGGGACACCTCGGCGTAGACGTCGTCGCCGTGGCGCCACACGGCCTTGAGGCCCTGGAAGACGGGCCCGTAGTGGTAGCCCCGGCCCACCAGACGCTCGTAGACGTCGTCGAGGGGGAGGGGAGTGGCCTCGGCCGGTGGCCAGACGGTGTGGTCGAAAGCGGGGGCGGCGGACGCGGCCGTCAGGGTGCCGGTCGCGTGCCGCGTCCATCCGGACCGCCCGTCCTCGGGGCGGGTGTGGAGGGCGACGGTACGGCGTCCGGTGGCGTCCGGGGCACCGAGGACGACCTGGAGGGCCAGCGCGCCGCGCTCGGGGAGCGTCAGCGGTGCCTGGAGGGTCAGTTCCTCCAGGTGCGGGGTGCCCGCCTCGTCGCCCGCGCGGATGGCGAGTTCGACGAGTCCGGTGCCCGGCAGCAGCACCGTGCCCAGGACGTCGTGGTCGGCGAGCCAGGGGTGGGTGTCGAAGGACAGCCGGCCCGTGAGCACCAGGCCGTCCGAGTCCGGGGACGGTATCGCGGCGCTCAGCACCGGGTGGTCCACCGGAGTGAGGCCGGCCGAACCCACGTCGCCCACCGGGGCGGTCGGGTCCAGCCAGTAGCGCTCCCGCTGGAAGGCGTACGTCGGCAGGTCCAGACGCGCACCGTCGCGCTCCCCGAAGAACGCGGTCCGGTCCACGGCGACACCCCGCGCGTACAGCCGCCCGACACCCCGCACCAGTTCCGGCGCCTCGTCGTGGTCGCGGCGCTGGGCGGCCACGAAGACGGCGTCCTCGGTCACGGCCGGTCCGAGGGCGGTGAGGACGGCGTCGGGGCCGATCTCCAGGTGGGTGGTGGCCGGGAGGTGCGCCAACGCGTCGGTGAGCCTGACCGGTTTGCGGATGTGTTCGGTCCAGTAGGCGGGGGTGGTGAGTTCGTCGGTGACGGTGTCGCCGGTGACAGTGGAGACGAAGGGGATCTGTGGCTGCTGGTACGTGAGTGTTTCCGCGACCGCACGGAAGTCGTCGAGCACGGGGTCCATGAGGGGGGAGTGGAAGGCGTGGCTGACGGTGAGCTGCTTGGTCTTGCGGCCCTGGGCGGCGAAGTGCTGGGCGATGGCCCGTGCCTCTGCCTCGGCTCCGGATATGACGGTGGACTGGGGTGAGTTGAGGGCGGCGATGCCCACTTGCTCGGTGAGCAGTGGCAGGATCTCGTCCTCGGTCGCCTGTACGGCGATCATGGCGCCGCCTGCCGGGAGGGCCTGCATGAGCCGTCCGCGTGCGGTGACCAGCCGTGCCGCGTCCTCCAGGGAGAAGACTCCGGCGACGTGCGCGGCGGCGATCTCGCCGATGGAGTGCCCGGCGAGGTAGTCGGGGGTCACACCCCAGGACTCCACGAGCCGGTACAGGGCGACCTCGAAGGCGAACAGGGCGGGCTGCGTGTACTGGGTCTGGTTCAGCAGGTCCGCGTGCTCGCCCCACATCACCTCCCGCAACGGCCGCTCAAGGTGCGCATCGACGGCCGCGAACACGTCCTTCAGCGCCTGCGCGAACACGGGATACGTGTCGGCCAGCTCCCGCCCCATACCCGGCCGCTGCGCACCCTGCCCGGTGAACAGGAACGCCGGCTTCCCGCCGACGGCCTCCTCGATGTCCTTGCCCGTGGTGGTGATCCGGTCCAGGGACTCGGCCAGTTCCTCGCGGCCGGTGCCGGTGGCCACGGCGCGGTGGTCGAGGGCGGCGCGGCTGGTGGCGAGGGCGCTCGCCGCCGTGGTCAGGTCGCCGTCGGCGAGGGTGTCGAGGAACGCCCGCAGCCGTGCCGCCTGGGCGCGTACGGCCTGCGGGGTGCGGCCGGAGACCGGCCAGGCGACGACCGGAGCCTCCTCGGGCGCCTCCCCGGCCGCGGCCGTGGGCTCGGCGGCCGGCTGCTCGATGATGACGTGGGCGTTGGTGCCGCTGATGCCGAAGGAGGACACGCCCGCCCGGCGGGGGCGCCCGGTCTCGGGCCAGGCCCGTGACCCGGTGAGCAGTTCGACGGCGCCCGACTCCCAGTCGACCTGCGGGGACGGCTCGTCCACGTGCAGAGTCGCGGGCAGGACGCCCTCCCGCATCGCCATGACGACCTTGATGATCCCGGCGACGCCGGCGGCGGCCTGGGTGTGGCCGAGGTTGGACTTGATCGAGCCGAGCCAGAGCGGTTCGTCGCCCGCGCGGTGCTGCCCGTAGGTGGCGAGCAGGGCCTGGGCCTCGATCGGGTCGCCGAGGGTGGTGCCGGTGCCGTGCGCCTCGACCGTGTCGACGTCCGCGGGGGACAGTCCGGCCGATGCGAGGGCCTGCTCGATGACCCGCTGCTGGGAGGGGCCGTTGGGTGCGGTGAGGCCGTTGCTGGCGCCGTCCTGGTTGACGGCCGAGCCGCGCACCACCGCGAGGACGCGGTGGCCGTTGGCCCGGGCGTCGGAGAGGCGTTCCAGGACGAGCATGCCCGCGCCCTCGCCCCAGCCGGTGCCGTCCGCGGCGGCGGCGAAGGACTTGCAGCGGCCGTCCGAGGCGAGGCCCCGCTGGCGGCTCATGTCGATGAAGGTGTCCGGGGTGGACATGACGGTCACGCCGCCGGCGAGCGCGAGGGAGCATTCGCCCGCGCGCAGGGCCTGCGCGGCCCAGTGCAGGGCGACCAGGGAGGACGAGCAGGCGGTGTCGACGGTCACCGCGGGGCCCTCCAGGCCCAGCGTGTAGGAGACGCGTCCGGAGACCACGCTGGCCAGGCTGCCGTTGCCGAGGTAGCCGGCGACCTCGTCGGGGACGCGGTCGCCCAGCCGGGTGCCCCAGTCGTGGTACATGACGCCCGCGAAGACGCCGGTGCTGGTGCCACGGGCGGACAACGGGTCGATGCCGGCCCGCTCCAGTGCCTCCCAGGAGGTCTCCAGGAGCAGCCGCTGCTGCGGGTCCATGGCCAGCGCCTCGCGCGGGCTGATCCCGAAGAACTCCGGGTCGAAGTCGGCCGCGTCGTACAGGAAGCCGCCCTCGCGGGTGGAACTCTTGCCGGAGACGCCGGGCTCGGGGTCGTAGAGGGCGTCGACGTCCCAGCCGCGGTCGGAGGGGAACAGGGAGATCCCGTCGCGGCCCTCGGCGACCAGGTCCCACAGTTCCTCGGGGGTGGTGACACCGCCCGGGTAGCGGCAGCTCATGCCGACGATGACGATCGGGTCGTCGTCGCCGGCGGCCGGGGCCGGCGCGGGGGCCGCGGGCCGGGCGGCCGGGGCCTGCTCGGCCGGGACCAGCTTGGCGCCGATGTGCTCGGCGAGCGCGCGGGGGGTCGGGTAGTCGAAGACGAGGGTGGCGGTCAGCCGCAGTCCGGTGGCCGCGTTGATGCTGTTGCGCAGTTCGACGGCGGCCAGCGAGTCGAAGCCGCTCTCGCTGAACGCGCGGCCCGGGTCGACCGCGTCGGCGCCGTCGTGGCCGAGGACCGCGGCGACGTGGGTGCGGACCAGGTCCAGCAGGGCCGTGGCGCGGTCGTCCGGGGACAGGCCCGCCAGCTGGCCGGCGAGCGAGTCGGCGACGGAGACCGTACCGGTCGCGGCGGCGGACGCGGTGGCCGCCGCGCGGCGCGCGGGCCGGGCCGGGGCCAGGGCGCGCAGCACCGCCGGAACGCCGTCCGAACGGTCCTGGAGGGCGCGGGCGTTGACCCGTACGGGGACCAGGTGCGGGGTGTCCAGGCGCAGCGAGGCGTCGAGGAAGGCCAGGTTCTCCGCGGCCGACAGGGGCTCCAGGCCGAGCTTGGCGATGCGCTGGAGGGCGGCGGCGTCCAGCCCGGCGCCCATGCCCACGTCGCCGGTCCACAGGCCCCACGACAGGGCGGTGGCCGGGAGTCCGGCGGCGCGGCGGTGGTGGGCGAGGGCGTCGAGGAAGACGTTGGCGGCCGCGTAGTTGCCCTGGCCGGCTCCGTCGAGGAATCCGGCGGTGGACGAGTAGAGCACGAACGCCTTGAGCTGCGGGGCCAGTTCGGCGGTCAGCTCGTGCAGGTGCCAGGCGGCGTCCGCCTTGGGGGCGAGGACCGCGTCGACGCGCTCGGGGGTGAGCGCGGGGATCAGCCCGTCGTCGACGATGCCGGCCGCGTGGACGACCCCGGTGAGCGGGTGGGCCGGGTCGATGGTGCCGAGCAGGTCGGTGAGGGCCTGGCGGTCGGTGACGTCGCAGGCGGCGATGGTCGCTTCGGCGCCCAGGGAGGTGAGTTCGGCCGCGAGGTCCGCCGCGCCCGGGGCATCCGCACCGCGTCGGCTGGTGAGGACGAGGTGGCGTACGCCGTGTTCGGTGGCGAGATGGCGGGCGACGAGGGCGCCCAGGCCGCCGGTGCCGCCGGTGACGAGGACGGTGCCCTCGCCGTCCCACGGCGAGGCCGGGTCACCCGCGCCGGTGGCGGGGGCGAGGCGCGGCACACGTATCTCGCTCGCGCGGACGGCGACCTCGGGCTCGCCGGTGGCGAGGGCGGCGGGCAGCAGGTCGCGGGCCGTGTCGTCGTCGAGGTCGACGAGGACGATGCGGCCGGGGTTCTCCGCCTGGGCGGCCCGGACCAGACCCCACACCGGGGCCTGCGCCAGGTCGGGGCTCTCCCCGTCGGCGGCGGGGACGGCGCGGCGGGTGACGAAGACCAGGCGGCCGTCGGCCTCCGGGTCCGCGAGCCAGGTGCGCAGCCGCTCCAGCACGGTGGCGGTGAGGGTGCGGACGGCGCCGAGCGGCTCCTCGCCGGCCGGCGTGGCGACCTCGACGACCGTCACGGCCGGGGCGTCGGCCGCCGCCGGGGCGGCCAGGGCCGTCCACTGGACGCGCAGCGGTGTGCCCGCGCCGTCCTGGGCGGCCCGCAGCTGCTCGGTGTCGACCGGGCGCAGCACGAACGACTCGATGCGCGCGACCGGCGCGCCCGCCGGGTCGGCGACGGCCAGGGACACCGAGTCGGTGCCGTTGGCGGCGATGCGGACCCGGACGGCCGAGGCGCCGGAGGAGTACAGGGACACACCGGTCCACGCGAACGGCAGCCGGGTGGTGTCCTCGACGGGTTCCGGGGAGGCGAAGTCGGTGGCGTGCAGGGCGGCGTCGAGCAGCGCCGGGTGCAGGCCGAAGGCGCCCGCCTGCGCGGCGGCCTCGCCGGGCAGCGCGACCTCGGCGAACACCTCGCCGCCCGCCCGCCAGGCGGCGCGCAGGCCGTGGAAGGCGGGCCCGTAGCCGTAGCCCTGGGCCTCCATCTGCGGGTACAGGCCGCTGATGTCGACCGGTTCGGCGCCGGCCGGCGGCCACTGGGCCATGCCGAAGGCGGCGGCGTCGGCGGCGGGCGCGGTGGACGGCGCGAGCACACCGGTGGCGTGCCGGGTCCACTCGGTGTCCTCGGGCGCGTCCTCGGGGCGGGAGAAGAAGTCGACGCCGCGGCAGCCCCGCGCGTCGGCGGCGCCCACCACGACCTGGAGGGCCACGCCTCCGGAGGGCGGCAGGACGAGCGGCGCCTGGAGGGTCAGTTCCTCGACGAGGTCGCAGCCGACCTCGTCACCGGCCCGTACGGACAGCTCCACGAACGCGGTGCCGGGCAGCAGCGCCACCCCGGCGATCATGTGGTCGGCGAGCCACGGGTGGGTGCGCAGCGACAGCCGGCCGGTCAGGACGACCCCGCCGCCCTCGCCGGCCAGGCGGACCACCGAGCCGAGCAGCGGGTGGCCGGCGGCGAGCTGGCCGAGGCCGGCCGGGTCGCCGGCGCCCTCGGGCGCGTTCAGCCAGTAGTGGCGGCGCTGGAAGGCGTACGTGGGCAGCTTGACGCGCCGCGCGCCGCTCCCCGCGTAGCAGGCGCCGAAGTCGACGGCGGTGCCGCAGGTGTGCAGCAGGGCGACGGCGGACAGCAGTTCGCGGTGCTCGTCGCGGTCGCGGCGCAGCGCGGAGACGAACGTGGCGCCGGGACGGGAGACGCACTCCTGGCCCATCGCGGACAGCACGGCGTCCGGGCCGAGTTCGAGGAAGCAGGTGACGCCCGCCTCCTGGAGGAAGCGGATGCCGTCGGCGAAGCGGACCGCCTCGCGCACGTGCTCCACCCAGTACTCGGGCGAGCACAGCTGCTCGGCGCCGGCCAGCTCCCCGGTGACGTTGGAGACGACGGGGATCCGCGGCGCCTTGTACGTCATCACCTGGGCGACGCGCCGGAACTCGGTCAGCATCGGCTCCATGAGCGGCGAGTGGAAGGCATGGCTCACCCGCAGCCGCTTGGTCTTGCGGCCCTGCTCGGCCAGGCGGGCGGCGACGGCCAGGGCGCGTTCCTCGTCGCCGGAGATCACCACGGAGTTCGGGCCGTTCAGGGCGGCGATGCCGAGCAGGCCGGTGTGCTCGGCCAGCAGCGGCAGCACCTCCTCCTCGGTGGCCTGGAGGGCGATCATGGCGCCGCCCGGGGGCAGTTCCTGCATCAGCCGGCCGCGCGCGGCCACCAGCGTCGCCGCGTCCTCCAGGCCGAGCACACCGGCCGCGTGCGCGGCGGCGATCTCGCCGATGGAGTGCCCGGCGAGGTAGTCGGGGGTGATGCCCCAGGACTCGACGAGACGGAACAGGGCCACCTCGACGGCGAACAGCGCGCACTGCGCGTACCGCGTCTGGTGCAGCAGTTCGGCCTCGGCGGTGCCCTCCGCGGCGAACAGCACGTCCCACAGGGAGACGTCGAGCTGGAGGTCCAGGTGACCGACGGCGTCCTCCAGCGCCTTGGCGAAAACCGGGTGGGCGCGGTACAGCTCGCGGCCCATCGCCAGGCGCTGGCTGCCCTGCCCGGTGAACAGGAACGCCAGCCGGCCGGGCGTACCGCTCACACCCTGCGGGTCGGCGAACAGGCCCGGCGCGGAGTGCTCCTCGACCAGGGCGCGCAGGCCCCGCTCGAACTCCGTGCGGTCCTCGGCGAGCACCACCGCCCGGTGCGACAGCGCGGCCCGGGTGGTGGCCAGCGAGTGGCCGATGTCCGCGAGGGGCACCTCGGGGCGCTGAGCGAGGAACGCGAGCATCCGCTCGGCCTGGGCGCGCAGCGCGGTGCCGCCGCGGGCGGAGAGCACCAGCGGCAGCGCGCGTGCGGCGGGCGCGGCCCCGGTGGCCGCGTCGTCCGTGTCGCAGGCCGGCGGGTCGAGGGTGTCGTCCTCGTCGTCGGCGGGCGGTTCCTCCAGGATGACGTGGGCGTTGGTGCCGCTGATGCCGAAGGCGGAGACGCCCGCGCGGCGCGGCCGGTCCGGCTCGTGCTCCCAGGGGCGGGCCTCGGTCAGCAGCTCGACGTTCCCGGCCGACCAGCGGATGTGCGGGGAGGGCGCGTCGACGTTCAGGGTCCGGGGCAGCACACCGTGCCGCATCGCCATGATCATCTTGATCATGCTGGCCGCGCCGCCCGCCGCCTGGGTGTGCCCCAGGTTGGACTTGACCGAGCTCAGCCACAGCGGCCGGTCCTCCGGCCGGCCCTGGCCGTACGTCGCGATGATCGCCTGCGCCTCGATCGGGTCGCCGAGCCGGGTGCCGGTGCCGTGCGCGTCCACCGCGTCGACGTCCGCCGACGCCAGGCCCGCGTTCGCGAGCGCCTGCCGGATCAGCCGCTGCTGGGAGATGCCGCTGGGCGCGGTCAGGCCGTTGCTCGCCCCGTCCTGGTTGACGGAGGTGCCGCGGACCACCGCGTACACGGTGTGCCCGTGCCGCCGCGCGTCGGAGAGCCGCTCCACGACCAGCAGGCCGATGCCCTCGGAGAACCCGGTGCCGTCGGCGGCGGCGGCGAACGCCTTGACCCGGCCGTCGGCGGCCAGGCCCTGCTGGCGGCTGAAGGAGGTGAAGATGCCCGGCGAACCCATCACGGTGACACCGCCGATGAGTGCCAGCGAGCACTCGCCGCTGCGCAGCGCCTGCGCCGCCAGGTGCAGCGAGACCACCGCACCCGAGCAGGCGGTGTCCAGGGTCATCGCCGGGCCTTCGAGCCCGAGGGTGTACGAGACCCGGCCGGAGGCGACGCTGGGCGCGTTGCCGATCATCAGGTAGCCGTCGAGCCCCTCGGGCGCCTCGTGCGCCTTGACGCCGTACTCGTGCACCTCGGCGCCGATGAACACGCCGGTGCGGCTGCCGCGCAGCGAGTCGGGGGCGATGCCGGTGTTCTCCAGCGCCTCCCACACCGTCTCCAGCATCAGCCGCTGCTGCGGGTCCATGGCCAGCGCCTCGCGCGGGCTGATCCCGAAGAAGTCCGCGTCGAACCTGGTGGCGTCCTGGAGGAAGCCGCCCTTGTTCACATAGCTCTTGCGGGGCGCGGAGGGATCGGGGTCGTACAGGTCGTCCACGTTCCAGCCGCGGTCGGTGGGGAAGTCACCGAGCACGTCACGGCCCTCGTCGACCAGCCGCCACAGGTCCTCGGGGCTCTCCACCCCGCCCGGGAAGCGGCAGGCCATGCCGACCACGACGATCGGGTCGCTGTCGTCGACGGCGACGGCCACCGGCTCGGGCACGAACACGTCCGGTTCCACGCCGAGCAGTTCGCCGCGCAGGAACGCGGCGAGCGTGCCCGGGGTCGGGTGGTCGAAGGCGACGGTGGGCGGCAGGTTCAGACCGGTGGCGGCGTTCACCCGCAGCTGGAGCGTGGACAGGCCCAGCGAGTCCAGGCCCTGCTCCTTGAACGGCAGGTCCGGGCGCACCGACGAGGGGGGCTCCGGGTGCACCGAGCGCAGCACCGCGAGGGCCTGAGCGCTCACCAGGTCGAGCAGCACGCGCGTCTGTTCGGCGGCCGGCAGGTTCTCCAGCCGGTTCACCAGAGCGGACCGGGTCGCCAGTGCTTCGTCCGGTCCGTGCTGGGCATCAGAAACATGGCTTCCGGACCCACTCATCTGCACACTCCACACCTGATCACTGTTGCCACAGCCAGAAATTGGGAACAACCCGAGAAAAGGTCCCGGATTCTTGACTCTAGGTCGGGCCGCCGTGCGGACCCACCCCTATCCCGCCCCTACCGGTGCGGCTGCACCGGGAGGAGTTCGGACCCGGCGCCGCCGGTGATTTCCAGCGCCGGTTCGTCGTACATCCGCCGGACGTGGAAGAGGTCCTTGAGGAGATCGGACGAGGTGATCCTCCGCGCCCCGCCCTGTTCCGCGATGCCGCGCAGCGGGAGCCGGCCGAGGTCGGCCCAGCGCACCCGCCCGTCGGCGCCGATGTAACTGCGCGCCCGGCCCGCGTTGTCCGGGTGGACGCAGTAGGGCACGTCCAGGTAGCCGAGCCGGAACGCGGCCAGCAGCGCCCGCCCCAGGTCGTCGTCCAGGCCCAGCACCGCGTCGACCAGCGCGCGGGCCTCCGCGTACGTCGGGGAGTCACCGAGCACGTCCGGCACCCCGGCGCGGTCCGGGGCCGCGCGCCGGGCCACGGCCTCCGCGTACTCCAGGGCCAGCACGTTCTCCGCGATCGTCGGAATGCGGCGCGCCTCGGCGACCGTCTTCACGATCAGCCGGTGCGCGCCGGTGGTCACCGCCAGCTCGGCGGCCCGCCCCAGCAGGTGGTGCGCCCCCCGGTACGTCTCCGGGTACACACCCATGTACGCGTAGATGACGACGTGCCAGTTGTCCGTCGGCAGCAGCTCGTGGCAGAGCCTGCGCAGCGCGCCGACCGCCTCCCGGTCCTGGCCCATGTCGGTCTGCTGCGCGTAGCTCAGCGAGAGCGAGCGGATGCCGTGCTGGGCGAAGAACATCGCCTCCAGGAAACTGATGGCCACCAGCTGCGACGGCGGGCACAACTGCCCCATCATGCAGCCGCCGAACGTCTCCAGGTGCGGCTCGATGCCCGTGTCCCGCAGCCGCGTGTACAGCTCGCAGCAGGCCTCCCAGTTCTTCACGCCGTCGGCCAGCGGGGTACGGCCGTAGGGCAGGCAGTAGGAGACCGGGCCGCCCTCCGTGGCGTTGAGCCTGAGCCGCAGCAGCGCCCAGAAGATGTCGATGGGCGTCGCCGAACCGTGTCTGACCTGCACCGGGAAGGAGGCGTCGCGGACGCCGGACAGCACCGACTCGGTGGTGGCCGGCGGATGGTTGACGACCGGGTATCCGTTGAGCTTGATGCCCTCGCGCAGCGCCTCCTCGACGGCGCCCAGCTCCCCGACGCGGGTGTAGCTGTCCAGGGTGAGCGTGCCCACCGTGATCGCGTCCGCCTCCTTGGTGGCGAGCAGCCCCTCCCGCATCAGGAAGGGATCGCCGAACCCCATGCGCGGCTGCACGACCAGCCTGCCGCCGGCGCCCGCCGCGCGCACGAACGCCCCGAAGTCCACGGGCGCCGGTTCGGTGGCGGCCCTGCGCTGACGGAAGGGGTGTCGGGCGGTCACAGGGCCACCCGGCCCGCGTCGTCGAGGCTGCGCTCGTGCGGCACCAGCGTGGTCAGGAAGCCGCGGAACGCGCCGACCGGGTCCTGGCCGTCCTCGAACACGGCGTCGAACCCGGCGGCGGTCAGCTCCTTGGCCCGTACGGCCGCCTCGGCGTCATCGGTGCCCAGCTTGCCGCCGATGACGACGGGCGTGGCGGCCAGCGGGGTCAGCGCCCTGAGCTGGCCTATCACCCGCAGGCCGTCCTGGTAGCCGTGTCCGTTGACGCTGCTGACGACGACCATGTCCGGCTCCAGCGCGTGGCACTCGCTCACCAGCAGGTTGTCGGGCACGCACGGGCCGAGGTTGACCACCGTGTACCCGCACTCCTCGATGAGCAGTTGCAGGAACACCAGGTTCCAGGTGTGCGAGTCGGAGGCGACCGAGGTGACGATGACGGTGCCCTTCGCCCGGTCGGCGTCCTTCGGCCCGCTCTCCTCGGGCAGCAGCGGTCGGCTCACCTGCGGCCTCCCTTCTCCACCGGCGTGCGGACGTGCTCGATCCGGGTGGCGGAGACGACCTCACCGCCGGACACCGCGACCTCGACCGGCGCCGGCCGCCCCAGGAACATCAGCAGACTGGACGTCGGCCCGTACGCGCCCGTGTTGGGGATGGCCAGCAGGTCGCCGGGGCGGACGTCGGCGGGCAGCTCGATCTGCCGGCCCAGCACGTCGCCCGGCGTGCACAGCGGGCCGACCAGGCTCGCCTTCTCGGTCCCGGCGTCCGTGGGCACGTGCACGGTCACCGGCATCAGCCGGCCCAGCCCCGACATGCCGCCGAAGGTGTTGATGCCCGCGTCGGCGATCACGAACTTCTTGCCGCGGCTGACCTTCACGTTGCTGACCCGGGTCACCAGCGTGCCGCAGTCCCCGGCCAGGTAGCGGCCGGACTCCACCGCCAGGCGCGGGGTGCCCTCGCGCCAGGACGGGAAGTGCACGTCGAGGGCCGCCTCCAGTTCGGTGCGCAGCTTCGGGTAGCCGTCCCGGCCGCCCCGCTGGGCGTACGGCACGGAGAAGCCGCCGCCGATGTCCAGCAGCCGCAGCGGGACACCCAGGTCGTCCTGGATGGCGGCGGCCACCGCCAGCGTGTGCGTCAGCTCGCCGATCAGCGCCGCCTCGTCCTTGGCGTTGGACTGCGAGAACAGGTGCAGCCCGGCCAGCCGGGTCCCGGCCACCGACCGCAGCTCGGGCGCCAGTTCGGCGACCGTCTCGCTGTCGATGCCGAACTGGGTGGGCGCCCCCGTCATCCGGATGCTGGTCGTGGCACTGGCCGTGGCGCTGTTGATGCGCAGCAGGCAGTCCACCACCGTACGGTGCGCGAGCGCCGCCTCCCCGATGTGCCGCAGGTCGCCCAGCGACTCCGCGGAGAAGGTCCCGACACCCCGGCCGACCGCCTCGGACAGCTCGCCGGGGGTCTTGCCCGGCCCGGTGTAGAGGATCTCGGAGCCGTGGTACCCGGCCTCCAGCGCCGCCTCCAGCTCACCGGTCGAACTGATCTCGGCCCGGCACACCGGCCCGTCGCCACTGTGCAGGGCGCGCACCAGGTCCACGTGCGGGTTGGCCTTGAAGGCGTAGAACACCTCGAAGCCCTCGGGCAGCCAGGAGAACAGGTCGCGCCGGGCCGCCCGAGCGCGGTCCAGGTCGTAGACGTACAAGGGGGTGCCGAACCGGCGGGCCAGCTCGGTGGGGTTGGTGGACTGGGTCATTTGCCGCTCCCGTCGAGCATCATGGCCAGCTCCTTGCGTGCGTTCTTGCCGTGCTGGGTGAGCGGGAAGTCACTGAGGACCCGGCAGATCGCCGGAACCTTGGCGGGCTCCAGGCGCCGGGTCAGCTCCTTCAGGACGGTGCGCGGCGGCAGGTCGCTCTCCACGAACAGCGCCAGGTCGTGCGTGTCGCTCGGCGGCAGCACGGCCGCCGCCCGCACCCCGGGGACGTCCATGGCGGCGCCCTCGATCTCCAGGGTGCTCATCCGGAAGCCCTTGCGCTTGAACATGTCGTCGCGCCGGCCCTCGAAGTACAGGTAGCCGTCGTCGTCCAGGCGCCCGTAGTCGCCGGTGTGCAGCCGCCGCTCCCCGGTCTCCGGGTCGGTGCGGAACGCCTTCGCGCTGACCTCGGGGTTCATCCAGTAGCCCGGCATCACGTGCGGTCCGACGGCGACGATCTCGCCGGTCTCGCCGGTGGGCACCGGCCGGCCGTCCGCGTCCAGGATCAGCACCCGGGTGCCGGGCAGCGGCAGCCCGACCGCTCCCGGGCGTTCGGTGTCCTCGTCGGGCGGCATGACGGTGATGCGCTTGGCCTCCGTCTGGCCGTACTGGCGCACCACCCGCACGCCGGGGAAGTGCCGGCGCAGCGCGTCGATGGTCGTCTGCGGCAGGGCGGCCCCGGTGTTGGTGAACAGCCGCACCGGGGCCTGCGGCCCGTCCTCGCGCTCGGCCAGGGTGACGATCATCGACGCCAGCGAGGGCACCAGCGGGACGACGGTGGCGCCCGTCTCCCGCATCCGGCGCAGCAGCAGCAGGTCGGAGTCGCGGTCGGCGAGGACGGCCTCGCAGCGCGCGACGCACGTCATCAGGATCTTGTACAGGCCGTAGTCCCACGACATCGGGAACCGGCAGAAGACCACGTCGTCCGCGCGGTAGCCGAGGCACTCGGTCAGCGCCCGGGTGGCGAAGGTGACCTGGGCGTGCGGGCAGATGACCGCCTTGGGCGCGGCCGTGGACCCGGAGGTGTAGATCAGGGTGGCCACGTCGCCGGGACGGACCTCCTCGCCGTCCTCCGCTCCCGCGCCCCGGGCCCGTAGCTCCTCCACCTCGGGCCACAGGTCCTCGAAGAGCTGGACGGACCCCGCGGTCTCCGCGAGCCCGGGCCCGCTGGCCGCGTCGCCGACGACCAGCACCGGTCCGGCGTTGGCGACGACCTGGCGCAGGTGGAAGGTCTTCATCGCCGGGTTCAGCGGGACGAAGACCGCACCGGCCCGGGACGCGCCGTGGAACATGGCCGCCAGGTGGCGGGTGGTGGGCAACTGGAGGACCACGCGGTCGCCGCGGCGCACCCCGCGCCCGCGCAGCCAGGCGGCGAACGCCTCGCTGTAGCGGGCCAGTTCCCGGTAGCTCCAGCAGCCGGTGGCGTCCCGGACCGCGGGGGCGTCGGGCGCCTCACCGGCGGCCTCGTCGAGGAGGCCGTGGACGAGCCTGCTCCGGGCGGCCCGCCCGTCATGCGCTTCGGATTCTTCCACTGACGAATACGAGTGGCTGACCAACGTCGCACCCCGCTTTGAGTTGTGGCTCGGTTCGCCGAAATCCGCTTTCGCCGATAACCTCGTTGGCCACGGTATGGGGGGTGCGACGGCGGTCAAACCCCTAACTCCCCCTATCCGACCCGGCGTTGGCCGGAGAGATTTCCGGGGGAGGCCTCCTGGGGATGACGGCGGGGGACAGACAATTCGCGGGGTTTTCCAGCCCGTTTCCGTTTGTCGGCACGGCCTCCGGGTCGGCTGCGGGGGCAGTTGCAGGGAAGTCGCGGGGCGGTCGCGGGGTGGTCGCGGGGCCGATTCGTATTGTTCCTGGATTCAGTCTCGAATTCCGCTTGAACGGACGTCGCCCGCCGGCAGCGGATAGTCCTCCAGCTCGATGTTCTCGGCGGCCCGCACGGACAGCCGGGAGAAGAGCGCGGACAGGGGGCCCAGTTGCAGCACGCGGTACGTCAGGTTCCGCAGGCGGATCCGCCGGTCGGTGGCGGGGGCGAGCATCGGGCCCGCGCTGTCGGCGTTCTTCTGGCAGCCCAGCGCGTAGGCACGGATCCGCTCCTCGTAGGCGGCGAAGGCGCTGCGGTGGTCGGGCCGGGTGGCCAGCTCCCCGGCGAGCACGTACGCGCACACCAGCGCGAGCCCGGTGCCCAGACCGCCCATGGTCGCCCCGTACCCGGCGTCGCCCAGCAGCACGACCCGGCCCTCGGAGAACCGGTCGAGCCGGACCTGCGCCATCGCGTCGAAGTACAGCTCCTCGGTCTCCTCCAGCGCCTTCAGCGCCCGCGGCACCTCCCAGCCGAGCCCGGCGTACCGCTCGCGCAGGATCTCCCGGTGCCGGTCGGCGCCCTGGCGGGCGTACCCGGCGTCCCGCTCGGCGAACACCATCGTCACCAGGCACGTGTCGGGGTCGCCGCCGTAGTGCGCGAGCCCCACGGCCCGGCCCGGGGCGTTGAACCAGCGGGCGGTGCGGTCCAGGCCCAGGTGGTTGGGGGCGTCGTAGACGGCCACGTAGTGGTCCAGGAAGCGCAGGTGACGTGCCTCGTCGCCGAAGACCAGGCGCCGCACGGTCGAGTGCAGCCCGTCGGCGCCCACCACCAGGTCGAAGGTGCGCGGCGCGCCCCGCTCGAACGTCACGTGCACCGCGTCCGGGGTCTGCTCCAGCGTGGCGAGGGAGTCACCGAAGACGTATTCGACGCGGTCCCGTGTGTGCTCGTGGAAGATCTCCGACAGGTCGCCGCGGAAGATCTCCACCTCGCCGCTCATGAACTCCGGCGGCAGGCTGGCCTGTTCCCGACCGTCGGGGCCGATGAAGTGCTGGGTGCCCATGTGCGTCTGCCGGGCGCGGACCTCGTCCCACAGGCCCATCCGGCGCAGGACGGTGCGGTGGGCGGCGCCCCGGAAGTCCACGGCGAAACCGCCCCGGCGCAGCGCGGGGGCCCGCTCCACGACGGTCACGGCGCAGCCGTGCGCGGCCAGCCAGTGGGCCAGGGCCGGTCCGGCGACGCTCGCCCCGGAGATCAGGACGCGCCGGCCGCGCAGGGCGTCGGGACTGGCTTCTTGGCGCACGATGTCTCCCCCGTGGAAAGGCCCGGAACACTCACGCCGATTGTGTCCCAGGAGCCGCCCCCGAACCGCGGGGCACGGCCGAGGCGACCGGAAACGAACCCTCAGGGGCGGGGAGCCGGGGTGGTTGCGGGGCACGCGGGGAGGCGGTGGTCGGGGCAGGGTCTGGGGGCGCCTCACGTCGGCGGCCGTCGGCGGCCGTCGGTCTGCCAGGGCCGCGGTGGCTGCGGTGACCGCGGTGGCTGCGGCTCGTGCCGGTGGCGGCGGGGCGGCGCGGGTGGCGGTGGGTGCTCCTGGCCGGGGCCGGAGGGCCGTGGTCCGGTGGTGCGCGGTGTGCGTGGTCCGGAGGGCCGTGGTCCGGTGGTGCGCGGTGTGCGTGGTCCGGAGGACCGTGGTCCGGTGGTGGATGGTCCGGTGGGGCGCAGCGTGGCGCGGGCCGTCCGCCGTCAGGCGGGGCGCCGGCCCCGGGTTCCCGCGGTCGCCGCCGTTCCCGCCGGGGCCGCGGCGGGTGTGGCGCGTGGCGGGCGGGGTGGGGAGCAGCACGGGTGCCAGCGGGTGCTCGCCGTCAGGAGGTCGGCGGTCCAGGTGTCGAGGCGGCGGCGGCCGTGGTCGGCGCGCGCGCCCGTGGGGTCGCCGAGGACCCCGTTGGCGGTGACCGCCCGCAGGCCGCCGCGCCGCAGGGCCGGCAGCACGGCCAGCAGCGGGCGGGTGTCGCCCGGCTCGGCCCGCTCCCGGCGCACCGCGCCCGGCCGCAGCGCCAGCATCGCCGAGGTCTCGTCCCGCCCCGCGTGGCTGTCGGCCGGGTCCCCGGCCGGCTCCCAGAAGAACGCCCGGCGCCCCTCGCCGCGCAGCCGCGCCACCGCACGCCGCACCGGTACGGCGTTGCCGCCGTGCCCCGACACGAACGCCACCCCCGCGAACGCGTCGGCGGAGCGCCCCAGTTCGGTCAGCAGCAGCTCGGTCGCCGCCTGCCCGATCGAGAGCGTGCCGGGAAAACCCGCGTGCTCACCGCTGGAGCCGTAGTGCACCGGCGGCGCCAGCACCACCCACTCCCGGGCCGCCGCCAGCCGCTCCGCGAGCGCCAGCGCGATGTCCGTGTCCACGGTGAACGGCAGGTGCGGGCCGTGCTGTTCGGTCGAGCCGACCGGGACGGCCAGCACACAGTTCGCGGCCACCGCCGCCACCTCGGGCCAGGCGGTGTCGGACAGCCGTCGCGGTCCGCTCACGCCCGCCGCACCCCGTCCCGTCCGGGCCACGACGCCGGGTCCGGCAGCAGCGGCGCCAGGGTGCGGTGGCGCAGCGCGCCCCACCACACACCGGCGCCGTAGGCGAGGTCGTCGGCGACGCGGGCGGCCACCCAGTGGGGCAGCGGCACCGGGGGCCGCCCGGCCCGCCAGTCGGCCACGTGCCGGCCCCAGGCCGCGGCCAGCAGCAGCCGCCCGTGCCGGGACGCCGCCAGCGCGGGCACCGCCACCGGCCACCACGAACGGGTGACCGCGTCGGCGAACATCCGGCCGGCCCCCCAGTGGCCGCGCAGCGCCAGCGCCACGGACTCCTGCGCGGGCACCCCGACGCCGTGCAGCTTGCGCGGCAGCAGCGAGGCGGTGATCAGCGCGGTCCCCGCCGCGGCGGCGGGCCGGCCGGCGGCGACGGCCGCCCAGCAGGCCAGCGTCCACGGCGACACCCGCAGCGGCGCCGCCGCGGCCCCGTGCCGCAGCGACAGCGGCGCCGCCGAGGTGCCGTAGTCGAAACGCTGCCGCGCCCACGCCGACCAGCGGGCCCGGGGGGCGTGCCGGACCTCGGAGCCCGGCTCGTAGCGCACGAGGAGCCCCCGGCCGGCCAGCCGCCACACCAGGTCGACGTCCTCGCCGTAACGCATCGACTCGTCGAACCCGCCCAGCGCGCGCAGCGCCGAGACGCGGACGACGAGCGCGGCCGTGGGCACGTAGGCGACCCGGCTGCCGGGGCGGACCACGGCGGGCAGCGGGCCCAGGTCGAGCGGGGAACGCTCCTGCTCGTAGCGTTCCAGCACCGAGCCGCCCGGCCTGCTGCGCACGCGCGGCGCGACCGCCGCCACCCGGGGGTCGGCGAAGTGCGGCAACAGCGCGTCCAGCCAGCCCGGTTCGGGCACCACGTCGGCGTCCAGGAACGCCACCAGCTCCGTACCGGCGTTGCGCCAGCCGCTGTTGCGGGCGGCGGCCGGGCCACGGGAGACCGGGTGGCGTACCGCCGCGCCGGGCAGCGGCACCCGCGAACCGTCGTCCACGACGACCACCCCGGCCGGTCCACCGGGCGACCGCAGCACCTTGAGCGCCCCCGTCACCCCGGGGTGGTCGCGGACCGGCACCACCGCCGTCACGTCCGCCGCGGTGAACGGGCCCGCCGAGTACCGGGGATGCACCAGCCCGGCCGCGATCAGCCGGCCGGCCAGCCGCCGCGGCCCCGGCCGGTCGGCGACCGCCTCCCCGGCGAGCCACCCCTCCACCAGCCGGGCCCCGGCCTCGCTCAGCCGCAGCACCCGGTAGGGGGAGCCGCCGAGCAGGGTCCGGCCGCCGCAGTGCCTGCCGAGGGACGGATCGGGCTCCAGGCGCAGCCGCGCCGGGCCCAGGACGGCGGCCGCCTCGGCGGACGCGGAAGGGGTGGCGGGGGAGGGTGGGGAACTCACGGTGTGAAACCTCCGTCGGCGTGGACGACCGTACCGGTCAGGGCGGACGCCTCCGGGCCGCACAGCCAGCACACGGCGGCGGCGACCTCCTCCGGCTCCAGCAGGCGTTCGAGCAGGTGGTGCCGGGCGAACTCGTCGGTGTCCGCGAGCCCGTACAGGTCGGCGCTGGCCCGCAGCATCGGGGTCCGGGTGGAGCCGGGGGAGACGGCGTTCGCGGTGACCCCGGTGCCGCGCAGGTCGGTGGCCAGGCCCCGGATCAGGCCCACCACCGCGTGCTTGGCCGCGTTGTACCCGGCCAGGTGCCACAGCCCGTGGTGGGCCGCCGCCGAGGCGAGCGCGACGAACCGCCCCGAACGCGGCTCGGGCCGCTCCAGCAGCCGGGGTACGGCGGCACGCGCCAGGTTGGCCACCCCGCGCACCCCCGTCTCGAACAGGGCGTCCCACTCGTCGTCGGTGGTCTCCCACAGCGGCCGGCCGCCCGCCATCACCGCCGCCGCGGCCACGGCGGCGTCCAGGCGTCCGCCGCTGTGCCGGCACGCCAGCTCGACCGCGTCCTCCAGGGCCGCCTGGTCGCGTACGTCGGCCACCACCGGCAGCACCGCCTGGGGCCGGCGTTCCGCGAGCGCGTCGAGTTCCTTGTCGGTGCCCAGCGGGTAGCCGACGCCGGGCAGGTCACGGCAGACGTCCACCGCCACGACCAGCCAGCCGTCCGCGGCCAGCCGCTCCACCACGGCCGCGCCGATACCGCGCGCGGCCCCGGTGACGACGGCGGTACGGCGACCGGCGGCGGGCGCGGAGGCGGGGGTGCCGGTGGGCGAGGGGGCGGGGGTGCCCGTGGGCGAGGGGGCGGTGTCCGTTCCCATGCTGCGGGTGTCCTTCCAGGTGTCCTCAGACGGGCTTCGGCACCACGCCCTGCTCCCGCAGATGCGCGAGCAGCAGGTCGGCGGCCTCCTCCGGGGAGCCGGGCGTCACCACCCGGGGCGGCGTCCGGGGCGGGGTCAGGGCGCCGGTGAGGGCCAGCAGCCGCTGCCGGGTGCCGCCTTCGGGGGCGGGCAGCGCCTTGGCCCGCGGCCGGTAGGGGCGGACCCGGCCCGCCCGCACCTCGCCCGGGGCGCCGCCGTCCGTGCCGGTGACCCGCACCACGGGAACCACGGCCCGGCGCGCGGCGAGGGCCGCGCCGAGCGGCGCGCGGCGCGGGCGCGCCGTCCCCGGCTCCACCGAGCACACCGCGGGCAGCGGGACGTCCAGGCGCTCCGCGCGCCCCCCGTCGAGCCGCCGCACGGCCCGCAGCAGTACGCCGGCGCCGTGCCGCGCGCCTTCCGGTGCTCGCGTGGACGGTTCCAGTTCCAGCAGTCCCAGCGCCTGCGCCGCGCCGAGCCGGGTTGCCAGGTGGGCGGGTGTGGCGCCGGTGCCGCGGTCCACGGAACGGTCCCCGCAGACCACGAGGTCGGGCGCCGGGAAGCCCGCCGCGGCCAGCCCCGCCAGCAGAGTCTGCGCCGTGGCCGCCTCGTCGCCGTCGGGACCCTCGATGCGCAGCGCCTCGTCGGCGCCGGAGGCCAGCGCCTCGCGCAGCATGTCCTGCGCGCCGGCGGCCCCCACGGTCACCGCCAGGCAGCGTCCCCCGAGCCGGTCGGCCAGGCGCAGCGCGTGTTCCAGGGCGCACCGGTCCGCCGGGCCCGCACCGGCCGCGTACGGCGCGCTGGGGACCGTACCGGTCAACGGGTGCGCCAGGGCGCGCGGATCGGCGCTGCGCAGCGCGGCCACCACCAGCACGGCGCTCACCCCTGCCGGAAGGCGACGCCGTGGCCGCCCTCGGGGTAGGTCCAGGTGATCGCTCCGGGCGCGTCGCAGACCTGGTAGCAGGTGCCGCACTCGAAGCACTGCTCGTAGTTGAAGAGGATCCCGCCGTCGCCGGTGGGCACGAACAGGGCGGCGGGGCAGGCGTGCACGCAGGTGCGGACCTCGCAGGAGCGGCACACGTCGGTGTCGACCGTGATGTGCGCCCGCTCGGCGACGCGGAAGTCCACCGTGGCCATGCGGTCCTCGAAGGAGACGTCCGCTGTCCCCGCCGTCCCGTCCGCCTCGTCCGCCGTCATCCGATGCATCCGGTTCATCCGAAGGACCTCATTCCCGTGACCGCGTCGGACAGCAGGTGGCGCAGCCGCAGGCCGCGCCGGCGCGCAGCGCCGGTCAGCAGCCGGCGCAGGCCCGGCTTGGGACGCGGGTTGTCGACCGTGAAGAACCCCTGCGCCACGTCGCACAGCAGCGCCGGGTACGTCCGCTGCACCCGCTCGGAGAAGACCAGCCCCGGCACCCGGCGCAGCCTGCGGTGGTCGGCCAGCACGAAGGACTCCTGAAGCCGCCTGCGGTATCCGGCGAGACCGGCGCGGGAGGTGTCGCCCGCGGTGACGGCCGCCGCCGCGGCCCGCCCGGCGTGCATGCCCGCGCCCAGCGCGTAGTTGACGCCTTCCAGCCAGACCCCGGCCGCCAGGCACATCGCGGCGGCGTCCCCGGCGACGAGGATGCCGTCCCCGGCCAGGTCGGGCATGGTGTCGTAGCCGCCCTCGGGGATCAGGTGGGCGGAGTACTCCTTGAGTTCGGCGCCGCGCAGCAGCGGGGCGACGGCCGGGTGCCGCTTCAGCCGGGCCAGCACCTCCTCCGGGCGGGTGCCCGAGGCGGCGAGCCCGGTCAGCGACAGCACGACGCCCACGCTGACCGAGTCCAGGTTGGTGTAGAGGAACCCGCCGCCGGGGACGGAGCCGGTGCAGCCGAGGATCTCGATGTCCTGGCCGTGCCGCCCGCTCACCCCGAACCGTTCCTCGATGGCCTCGCGCGGCAGCGCCAGCGTCTCCTTCACCCCCAGCGAGGTGTGTTCGGCCTGCCGGCCCGGCACCTTCGCGAACAGGCCCGCCTCCTTGGCGAGGAAGGAGTTGACGCCGTCGCAGGCGATGACGACGCGCGCGGTCAGGTCGCCGTCGGGCCGGTCGGTGCGCACCCCGCTCACCCGGCCGCCGGGGCCGCGGAGCAGGCCGGTCGCGGTGGTGGCGGGTACCAGGACGGCGCCCGCCTCCTCGGCGAGGGAGGCGAGCCAGCCGTCCAGTTCGGCGCGGAAGGCGGTGGCGCCGTTGTACGGGGGGCGGCCCCAGTCCTCGGTGCGGAAGTCGACGGTGAGGGCCTGGTGCCCGGTGAGCACCATCGTGGAACGCCGGGTCACCCAGCGCTGCACGGGCATGTGCTCCCACCAGTCGGGCACCAGTTCGTCCAGGACCCTGCCGTAGACGACACCGCCGTACACGTTCTTGGCACCCGGATAGGGTCCGCGTTCCAGGAGCGCCACCTTCATCCCGGCGCGGGCCGCCTCCAGCGCGGCGGCCGACCCGGCGGGACCGGCGCCGACGACGACCACGTCGAAGTCCGTTTCCTTCTCAGGCTTCTCAAGCGGCATCGCGCACCTCCGCGGCCTCCGCGGGGAGTTCGCTCTCCCCGCCGTCTCCGTCCCCGCCGTCTCCGTCCTGGCCGTCCTCCTCCCGCAGGCGGCGCAGCAGCGCGGCGAGCACGGCCGGCGCGTCGGCCACGACGCCCAGGTCGGCCATGGCGGTCATCGGGCAGTACGGGTCCGTGTTGACGCTCACCACATGGCGGGGCGAGCCGAGCCCACCGGTGTGGTGCGGGGCGCCGGAGACACCGAAGGCGAGGTACAGGTCGGGGTCGACGGTGACTCCGGTGGTGCCGATCTGCCGGGCGTACTCCAGCCAGCCCGCGTCCGTGACCACCCGGGTGCCGCCCACCGCCATGTCCAGGGCCGCGCCGAGTTCGCCGAGCAGTGCGACCGCCTCCGGGCCGCCGAGCCCGCCGCCCGCACCGAGCAGTCGCCGGGAGGCGGCCAGGTCGGCGGTGTCGGCCGAGGTGTCGAGGGCGCCGGTGTGCACCGCGTCCGGGACGGGGGGTGCTCCCGGTGGCAGGGTCACCTCGGTCACCTCGGGCGGCCCGGCGACCGGTACCGCGCCGCGCACCCCGGGCTCCAGGGTGGCCACGAACGGTCCGTCCACGGTGAGTTCGACCAGCGCGCTGCCGCCCAGGCGCAGGACGTCGGCGCCGTGCGCCAGGACCTCCAGGGCGCCGGCGAGCAGCGGCCTGCCCAGTTCCGCCGCCAGCCGCGGCGCCAGATCGCGGCCGTCGGGGGAGGCGGGCAGCACCACCGCGTGCGCCGGCGTCAGCAACGGCGCGAGCGCGCGGGCCAGTGCGGCCGGAGCCGTGGTGCTCTCGGCCACCCGGACCCGCCGCGCGGCGACGAGGCGCCCGGCCCCCGCCCGCGCTCCGGTCCCGGCGACGACGGCGTTCCCGTCCGCCTCGGCGACGGCCTCGTCCGCGCCCGGCGGCAGCTCACCCTCCCGTACGACCAGGACGGCGACCCGGCCGCGGGGCGCACCGGCCGTCTCCTGCCCGCTCACAGCGCCACCCCCGCCCGGTGCCCCTCGACGACCGCCGCGTGGGCGCGGCGCGGGGTGAGGCAGTCGCCGGCGCGGTGCACCGGGAAGGGGGCGTCCTTCAGGGCGTGCCAGAGGCTGTCCTCCGGTGCCTGGTGCAGGGCGCACACCACCCAGTCGTAGCGCTCCCGCGCCACCTCTCCCGTGGTGTGGGTGAGGATGTCCAGCTCCACCGCCGCGTCCCCCTCCGTGCCCGGCCGGGCTCCTGTCACCACCTGGTCGGTGGCGTGTTCGATGCCTTTGGTGTGCGCGCGCACGCTGTACGTCTCCAGGTCGAGGGTGACGCCCAGGTCCTGGCCGACCACCATGCCGGGGGTGCTGATCCGCACCCGGCAGCCCCGGTCCGCCAGCAACTCGGCCACGGACGTGGCCTGGTGGAAGCCCAGTTCGTCGACGATCAGGACCCGCTGCCCGGCGGCGGGCGCGGCCCGGCCCTCCAGGACGTCCCGCACGTCCACGACCCGCTCCAGGCCGCCCGCCCAGTACGGCGGCTGCGGCCGGGCCCCGGTGGCGAGCACGACCGCGTCGGGTGCCTCGGCGCGCAGCGCCTCGGCGGTGGCCTCCACCCCGGTGCGGATGTCCACGCCGTGGCGTACGCACTCGGCGAGCAGGTTGCGCACCACGTCGAGGAACTCGGCCCGGCCCGGCGCGGTCGCGGCCGTCGCCACCTGGCCCCCGGTCGCGGGCGCGCGTTCGTACAGGGTGACCGCGTGCCCGCGGCGCGCCGCGGTCGCCGCGGCCTGGAGCCCGGCGGGGCCGCCGCCCACCACCAGGACGCGGCGCGGCCGGGGCCCCGGCGCGGGCAGCGCCACCGCCTCCCGCCCCGCCCGCGGGTTCTCGACGCAGCCCAGCCAGCGGTTCAGGCCCATCCGGCCCACGCACTCCTGGTTGCACGACAGACAGGTCCGGATGCGCGGGGTGTGCCCGGCGCGGGCCTTGGCGGCGAAGTCCGGGTCGGCGATCTGCCCGCGCACCACGCCCACCAGGTCGCAGTGCCCCTCGGCGAGCGCCCGTTCGGCCTGCACCGGGTCCTTGATCCGGCCCACCCCGATCACCGGCAGCCGTACCGCCTTGCGGATCGCGTTGGAGACGAACAGGGCGTAGCCGGGCGGCACCGACATCGACGCCTCGATCATGTACAGCGTCGAAGTGGCGACGCCGATCGAGGTGTTGATGTAGTCGACCTTGCCGGTGGCCTCCACCAGGCGGGCCGTCGCGACCGCCTCCTCGACGGTGGTGCCGCCGTCCATCAGCTCGTCGCCGCACAGCCGCACCCCCAGCACCCGGCCGGGCCCGATCGCCTCGCGCACCGCGTCGACGATCTCCAGCAGGATCCGCGCCCGGTGCTCCAGCGGGCCGCCGTAGGCGTCGGTGCGCAGGTTGGTGGCGGGGGAGAGGAAGCCGCGCACGATCGAGGAGTGCGAGCACTGGAGTTCGACCCCGTCGAAACCGCCCTCGGCGCAGTGCCCGGCCACGGTGGCGTACCCGGCGACGATCTCGGCGATCTCGGCGGCCGTGACCTCCTTGGGCACCTCGCGGAAGAGCGGGTCGGGCACCGGCGACGGCGCCCACACCGGCAGCCGGGAGTACATCGAGGACGCCTGGCCGCCGTTGTGGTTGAGCTGGGCGAGGATCGGCGTGCCGTGCGCGTGCACCGCCTCGGTGATACGCCGGTACCCGGGCACCACCCGGGGGCTGAACCCGTGGATCAGCTTCTCGTACGGCCAGTCGGTGACGTGGGTCGAGTGCTCCTCGGTGATGATCAGCCCCGTCCCGCCGGCCGCCCGCGCCGCGTAGTACGCCGCGTGCTGCTCGCTGGGCAGGCCGTCCTCGGCGTAGTTGGTCAGGTGGGCCGAGAACACGATCCGGTTGGCGAGCGTCAGCGGACCGAGCCGCAGCGGGGAGAACAGGTGCCGCAGAGCGCTCATCGGGCCGCACCCCCGTCCGCCCCGCACAGCGCGAGCGCCGCCCGCCGGCCCTCCAGCAGGGCCTCGTGCACGGTGCGCGGCGCGACGCGGTCGCCCGCGCGGACGGTGCCCTCCGGCCCGGTCAGTGCCGTGTCGGGCAGCCGGTGCCCGCAGTGCACCACCGCCGCGCACCCCACCTTGCGCTGCTCGCCGGTCAGGACGTCCTCCACCAGGGCGGCGCCGGCGGACACCGACCGCAGGACGGTGCGCCGCAGCAGGGTCACCCCGGCGCGCGTCAGCCGTACGTGGGCGTCGGCGAGGTCCCCGGTGAGCGCCAGCTGCGTGCCGGCCACCGGGTCCTGGGTCACGAACGAGACGGCGGCGCCCGCCGCGGCCAGCCGCTCGGCGAGGGCGACCCCGGTGGCGTCCCCGACGGGGTCGTCCACCAGCACCGGCCCGTCGGGCACCTCGGCCCGGCCCGCGAGGACGTCGGCCGCCTCCAGGACCGTACCGCCGTCGACGTCGTAGCGGCGCGGCCCGGGGCGCGACCCGGTGGCCAGCACCACCCGGCGTCCGGCCAGCTCTTCCTCACCGGCGGCCGTCGAGGTCCGTACGACGACACCGAGCCGCCGCACCTCCGCCTCCAGCCAGGCCAGCAGCGGCGTCCAGCGTTCCCCCGCCACCCGCAGCATGCCGCCGAGCCGCTCCGCGCGCTCGACCAGCTCCACGGGCCGCCCGTGCGCGGCGAGCACCCGGGCCGCCTCCAGGCCGGCGGGTCCGCCGCCCACCACGAGCACGGCGTCCGGCCGCCGCTCGCCGGACGTCCCGGCAGGCACGTCGCCGGGCCTGGCGGGCGCGCCCGTTCTCCGCTCCGCAGCGGCCCCGGCCGGCGGGCGCCCGCGGGGGATGTCGGGCGGGTCCTCGGTCTCGTGACCGCTGCGGGGGTCGACGGCGCACGAGACGACCGGGTTGCGGTTGTCCCGTACGCGGCACTTCTGGTTGCACAGCACACACGGCCGCACCCGCTCGGGAAGCCCTGAGCGCACCAGCGCCACCAGCTCGGGGTCGGCGATCTGCGCGCGGGTCATCTCCACCAGGTCGGCGACGCCGCCGGTCAGCGCCTCCTCGGCGAGAGCGGGCCGGGTCACCGACCCCTGGAGCACCACGGGGACCCGCCCGGCCACCGCCGTGCGCACGGCCGCGCACAGCTCGGTGTTGAAGGCGGGCCGGGTGTGGAAGTCGGGCCGGGTGGCGGACGTGGCCATGGCCGAACCGCGCACCACCACCAAGTAGTCGACGAGCGGCGCGAGTTCGCGGGCGAAGTCCTCGGCGTGCCGCGGGGTGATGCCCGCCCAGGGGGCGAGTTCGTCGCCGGACAGCCGCAGTCCCAGCAGCCGCCCGTCGCCCACCTCGGCGCGCACGGCGGTCAGCACCTGGCGCAGCAGCAGCGGGCGGTCGGTGCCGTAGGCGTCCTGGCGCTGGTTGGTCAGCCCGGACAGGAACTGGCGGAGCAGACTGAACTGCCCGGCCTCGACCTCCACCCCGTCCAGGCCGCTGTCGGCGGCCAGCCGCGCCGCGGCGCCGAACCCCGCGCGCAGCGCGTCGAGCCCGTCCTCCTCCAGCTCCATCGGCAGCTCCCGGCTCACCACGTCGGCGACCCGGGACGGCGCCCACAGCGCCGACTGGTGGTACGCGGACGAGCCCTGCGAGCCGGCGTGGCCAAGGGAGGCCACCACCAGCGCCCCGTACGGCGCGCACGCCGCCGCGGTCGCCGCCCAGCCCGGACCGCACTCCGCGGCCAGCGGGGCCCGCTCGTAGGGCCAGTCGGAGGGGTGCACGCTCGCCGTCTCGGTGACGATCAGACCGGCGCCGCCGGCCGCGCGCCGCGCGTAGTAGGCGACGTGCCGGTCCGACAGCGCCCGCCCGCGGGCGAGGTTGGTCTCGTGCGGCCCGAACACGACCCTGCTGGGGGCGGTGCGCGGGCCCAGGGCGACAGGCTCGGTCAGACGCATGCTCACGCCGCCCCCGGACGGCCGGTGTCGTACCCGGCCAGCGGGCTTGCCACCTCGCCGGCCGGGCGGCCGGTGCCGTACCGGGCCGACGGACCGGTGGCGCCGGTGTCCGGGCGGCCGGTGTCGTACCCGGCAAGTGGGCTGGTCGCGCAGGCGCGGTCCGGGGGCGCGGCGGGTCGGGCCGGGCGGCGGCCGATGGTGACGGGGACGGGGCCGCGGACGGGCCGGGTGCGGTGCGAGTGGTCGCCCGCGGGCCGCGGCGCCGCGCCCGCCCCGACCGCCGCCAGCGCCCGTTCCCCGTTGCCCTTCACGCACTCGGGGTCCGGGCCGTCCAGCGGCAGCCCGGTGAAGAACTTCGCCGCCATGCAGCCGCCCCGGCAGGCGTCGTACGCCGAGCAGGCCGTGCAGGCGCCGCCGGTCCGCGGCGAGCGCAGCTCGGTGAACAGCTCGGACTCGCGCCACACGGTGGTGAACCCGCCCGGGGCGCGCACGTTGCCCGCCAGGAAGGTGTCGTGGATCGCGAACGGGCAGGCGTACACGTCGCCGACCGGGTCGATCAGGCACACCACCCGGCCCGCCCCGCACAGGTTCAGGCCCGGCAGCGCGGCCGGGCCGAGGGCGTTGAGGTGGAAGAAGGAGTCACCGGTCAGCACGTCCTCGCCGTGCGTGAGCAGCCACTCGTACAGGGTGCGCTGCTGCCCGGCGGTGGGGTGCAGCTCGTCCCACACGTCGGCCCCGCGCCCGGAGGGCCGCAGCCGGGTCAGCCGCAACTGGGCGCCGTACGCGTCCGCGATGGCCTTGAAGCCGTCGAGCTGGTCGGCG
Source organism: Streptomyces sp. NPDC021356 (assembly GCF_040641015.1). NCBI lineage: Bacteria > Bacillati > Actinomycetota > Actinomycetes > Kitasatosporales > Streptomycetaceae > Streptomyces > Streptomyces sp. NPDC021356. The sequence goes on from NZ_JBFACU010000027.1 coordinate 62,942, forward strand.
TTGTGCCGGGTCACGACCACGCTGAGCTTGAAGCCGCGGAACCCGGCGTCCGCCAGGTTGCGGATCGCCGTCATCGCGGTCTCGTACGAACCCGGGCCGCGCACCGCGTCGTTGACCTCGGCGTCCGCCCCGTCGAGGGATATCTGTACGTCGACGTAGTCGCTCGCGGCCAGCCACCGGGCTCGCTCGGGGGTGATGCGCACCCCGTTGGTGGAGAACTTCACGCCGACGCGGTGGGCGGTGGCGTACTCGACGAGTTCCCAGAAGTCGGGGCGCACGGTGGGTTCGCCGCCGCCGATGTTGACGTAGAAGACCTGCATGCGCTCCAGTTCGTCGATCACGGCCTTGCACTCGGCCGTGGTCAGCTCCCGCGGGTCGCGCCGGCCGGAGGAGGACAGGCAGTGCACGCACGCCAGGTTGCAGGCGTAGGTCAGCTCCCAGGTGAGGCAGACGGGGGCGTCGAGGCCGCGTTCGAAGTGGTCGACGAGCTTCACGCTGTCTCCTCCAGACGGTCGCCGGACCGGCCCGCCGGGCCGGCCGGCGCGCTGCCGCGCGGTTCGATCACGCCGCCGGCGGCCAGCGCCGCGAGGGCGTGCAGGGTCGCGGCGCGCCGCCCGGTGGGCAGCCCGGCCGCGTCGAGCGCGGCGTGCACGTCGCAGTGCGCGGCGAGCGAGGTGACGACCGTGACGAGTTCGGGGGTCTTCAGGAAGCACAGCCGGCGGGTGCCGAAGTGGTAGGCGAGCGCCCCGAAGGGCTCCGGGCGCAGTGCCACGCTGGGGGAGCACCGGTAGGGGCGCTCGGGGGTGAACACGACCTGGCCTCCGGTCAGTAGACGCCGCACATGCCGTCGATCGAGACCTCCTCGACGAGCAGTTCCTCCGCGTACTCGGCCTCCGCCGGGAACTCGGGCGCCTCGGCGGTCCGGTTCGTCTCCTCGCCGTCCACAGTCGGCCCTCCTTCGCTGTGATGGGGTGGGGTGACCGTCCTGGAAAAAGCGTGCAGGAGGATGTGGAAAAGGACCACCCCTAACAAATCAGGGGTGGTCCTGTGAGTCCATCGCGTGGGAAGGCGGAGGGAACGAAAGGGAAAGGAACCGAGCCCCCTCAGCCGTATGTCGCGTATATCGGCCCGCTCACTCGGACATCTCCTTCTCCCGCAGCCCGGCGGTGATCGCGAGCAATGCGTACGAAAGGTCCTGGCCGGTGGGTGCGGATTCCGGGTCGATCAGCCATTGGGCCATGACTCCGGTCAGGAGTGCCTGGAAGAAGGAGCCGACCGCGCGCACGGCCCGCTCGTCATGCCCTTCCGCCAGCCGGGCCAGCAGGCTTTCCCCCATGCCGAACCGGGCCTCCTGGAGGCCCTTGGCGAGGGCCTCGCGGATTTCCGGCGAGTGCTCGATCTGGGTGAACGCCTCGAAGTTGGCGGCCCACAGCCGGCGGTGACCGGAGAACAGCTCGATCACCTTGGTCCAGATCGCCTCGAACTGCTCGTGCGGCGGGGCGACCGCCTCGGCGTCGTAGACCATGGATTTCTCCAGCGCCTCGCCCCACTCGGCGTTGGCCTGGATCAGCGCCTCGTTGAGAAGCGCTTCCTTCGAGCCGTAGTGGTAGCCGATGGAGGCCAGGTTCGCGCCGGAGGCGGCGACGATGTCACGGGCGGTCGTGCGCGCATAGCCTTTTTCGGTCAGGCACTGCTTCGCACCTTCGAGTAGAGCGTCGCGATGTCCCATTCCACGACCTTACCACATTTTCCATACGTCCGTCTAAGTCAAGCGTCTTATACAGTCGTCTGGTGTCTGTTGCTTCGTCGGGTGCCCCTCGGCGGTGCGAGGGAGCGCATCCCCGGCGGTGCGAGGGGGCGCGTCCCTGGCGGTGCGAGGGGGCGCGTCCCTGGCGGTGCGAGGGGGCGCGTCCTCGAACGGCGTCCGTCAGCCGGGCAGCCCCTTCAGGTACTCGATCATCGTGGCGATGAACCGCTCCGGCTCCTCCAGGTGCGGCAGGTGGCTCGACTCCTCGAAGACCTCCCACCGCGCGTCCGGGATCAGCTCCGCGTACGGCCGCACCGTTGTGGGCGTGGCCTCGTCGTGGCGGCCGGACAGGACCAGGGTGGGCACCGCGATGTCGGGCAGGCAGTCCTCCACCCCCCAGTCCTTGAGCGTGCCGATCACATGGAACTCGCTCGGCCCGTTCATCGCGTGGTAGACGGTGGGGTCGTTGGTGATCTCGTAGAACGACGCCTGGTAGTCGCGCGGCCACGGCTTGAGCCGGCACACGTGCCGGTCGTAGAAGACCCGCATCGCCTCGTGGTACTCCTCGCTGTCCGTCGTCCCGGCCGCCTCGTGCCGCAGCAGGACGTCGTTGACACCGGGCGGCAGCTGGGCGCGCAGCACCTCCATCTCGCGCAGCCACAGCGGGTACGACGCCGGGGCGTTGGCGACGACGAGACCGCGCAGCCCCCGGGGCCGCGCGGCGGCGTGCCTGGCGACGACCAGACCGCCCCAGGACTGCCCGAACAGCACGTAGTTGCCGGCGACGCCGAGCCGGGTGAGCAGGTTGTCCAGCTCGTCCAGGAACAGCTCGGGCGTCCAGAAGTCCGCGCCCTTGTCCGGCAGGTGCGTGGAACCGCCGTTGCCGAGCTGGTCGTAGAGGACCACCGGCCAGCCCACCGCGGCGAACACCTCCAGGGCGCGCAGGTAGTCGTGGGTGCTGCCGGGCCCGCCGTGCACGGCCACCAGCGTCGGCCGCGGTGAGCCGCTCGGGTCGCCGCTGACGCGGTACCAGGTCTTGTACTCGCCGAAGGGCACGGTCCCCTTGACGGAGTTGGGTACGGACATGTCGGACACCTCGTCGGGTACGGGGACTGGACTCGTCGGCTGCGGCGGGACCGGTCGGGTGTGTGTTCAGGTACGGGCGGGAACGGGAGCGAGGGTGCCGAGGAACTCCTCCACCAGGCGGGCGGTGGCCTCGGCGTCGTCCTCGATGACGGTGAAGTGCGTGGCCGGCACCGGGCGGTAGGCGTGCTCGGGCCGCCAGGGCCTGGCCCGCCACTCCTCCTCGGCCGCCGCCGACTCCGCGGGCAGGAACGACCGGTCGGCGCCCAGGAACAGCACCGGCGCGGCCACCGCCTCCAGGGTGCAGTGCGGCAGCAGGTCGAAGTAGCGGGTCATCGCCGACAGCCCCGTACTGCCGAACAGGCCGAACTCCGCGTCCTGTTCGACCAGTGTCACGGCCATCTCCTGGAACACCTGGGCACTGACCCCGCCGCCGGACACCTGGTAGCTGTCCACCAGCACGACACCCGCGGGGCCGGCCCCCATCCGCTCCAGGCGCGCGGCCGTGGCGTAGGCGATCAGCCCGCCCGACGAGTAGCCGAACAGGACGTACGGTTCGCCCTCGGCGGCGGTCACCACGGCGTCCGCGAGGATCGCGGTGAGCGCGTCCACCGAACCGGGCAGGCTGTCCCCGGGCGTGAAGCCGGGCGTCGGCAGCGTGCTGACCGGGCGCACCCCCCGGAAGTACGAGGCCAGCCGGGCGTGCTGGTGCGCGCCCCCGGTCGCCATGGGCGTGCTCAGGCACACCAGCCGCGGCCTGCCGGGACCGTCGGCGAGCCGGATCGGGCCCAGCTCGCCCGCGAACTCCCCGGCCGAGGCGAAGTGCGGCCGCAGATCGGCCACCGCCCGCAGCAGCGCGAACCCCGCGTCCGAGTCACCCGCGAGCACTGCGTCACGGAACAGCTCCGGGACCGTCTCGCCCCCGGCGCCGGACGGCCCGGCCGCCGGCTCGGCGGTGAACTCGTCCCGCAGTCTGCGCGCCAGCCCGGCGGGCGTACGGCTGTCGAAGACCGCCGTGGACGGCAGGGTCACCCCGAGGTCGTCGTGGAGGGCGGAACGCAGCTCCATCACGCTCAGCGAGTCGAACCCCGCCTCCAGGAAACCCCGTTCGGGGTCGACCGCGTCGGCGCCGCCGTGCCCCAGCACCGTCGCCGAGTGCCGCAGCACGAGCGCCAGGATCTCCCGCTCCCGCTCCCCGTCCTCCAGCCGGGCCAGCCGGGCGCGCAGCGCCGCCGGGTCGTCGCCCGCGGCCCGCCGCCGTACGGCCGTCCGCACCAGCGAACGGAACAGCGCGGGCGGCTCGCCCGCCGCGGCCAGCGCCTTGAAGTCGAACCGGATCGGCACCAGCGCCGGCACGTCCAGGGCGCACGCGGTGTCGAAGAGCGCCAGCCCCTCCGCCTCCGGCATCTCCCGCACCCCGGAGCGGTCCAGCCGCGCCCGGTCGGCCTCGGCCAGCTCGCCCGCCATGCCGGAGCCGCTGCCCCACAGGCCCCAGGCCAGGGAGGTGGCGGGCAGTCCGTGGGCGTGGCGGTGGGTGGCGAGGGCGTCGAGGTAGGAGTTGGCGGCGGCGTAGGAGCCCTGCCCCGCGTTGCCGATGGTGCCCGCGGCGGAGGAGAACAGGACGAAGGCGGTCAGCCGGCGCTGCCGGTCCTGGGTGAGGTGGTGCAGGTTCCAGGCCGCGTCCACCTTGGGCCGCAGGACGGCCGCGACCCGCTCGGGGGTGATGGAGGTGACGAGGCCGTCGTCGAGCACGCCGGCGACGTGCACGACGGCGTCCACCGGGTGCGCGTCCAGCAGCGCGGCGGTCGCCTCGCGGTCGGCCAGGTCGCAGGCCGTCAGGGCGATGTCCGCGCCCAGGGCGGCGAGTTCGTCGCGCAGGCCGGTCATCGCCGGGTCCGAGGGACCGCGCCTGCTCGCGAGCACCAGGCGGGTGACCCCGTGCACGGTGACCAGGTGACGGCTCACCGCCCGGCCGAGCGCGCCTCCCGCCCCGCTGACCAGGACGGTGCTGTCGGGGGTGAAGGCGGCGGTGGGCCGGTCGCTGTGGGTGGGGGTGTGCCGGGTGAGGCGGGCGGCGTGGAGTTGCCCGCCCCGGATCAGGACCTGGGGTTCGCCCGTGGCGAGGGCGGCCTCCAGGAAGGTGTTCCGGGCAGGATCGGTGTCGGTGTCGGTGTCGGTGTCGGTGTCGGTGTCTGTGTCTGTGCCGGTGTCGACGAGGAGGAACTGTCCGGGGTTCTCGGCCTGTGCGGAGCGTACGAGGCCCCATACGGCGGCTCCCGCCGGGTCGGTGACGTCCTCGCCGGGCAGCGCCACCGCCCCGCTCGTCACCACCGCGAGCCGGGCCCCGCAGGCGACGGCCTCCTGGACCTCACCGAGGACGCGCAGCACTTCCGCGTGGGTCTCGGCGGCGCTCATCCCCGGCCGGGTCCGCAGGACCGTCACCCCGGAGGCGTCGTCGCGCGCGGCGGAATCGGCGGCGGAGCCGGACAGCGGGGTCCATTCGACCCGGAAGAGGCTGTCCCCACCGGCCGGACGCGGCGCCGCGACCTCGCGCAGCACGAGCGACCCCACCGACAGCACGGGCGAACCCTGCGCGTCCGCGACGTTCAGGGACATGCCGTCCCCGTCCGGCGACGGAGTCAGCCGCACCCGCAGCGCCGACGCCCCCCAGGCGTGCAGCGCCACCGACGACCAGGCGAACGGCACCCGCGCCGACTCGCCGTCCGACACAAGACCGAACACGTGCAGGGAGGCGTCGAAGAGCGCCGGGTGCAGTCCGTAGCCCTCGGCGTCGGTGCCGTCGGGCGGGGTGATCTCGGCGTACAGGTCGTCGCCGTCGCGCCAGGCGGCGGTCAGCCCCTGGAAGGCGGGCCCGTAGCCGAACCCGGCCTCGGCCAGTTCCTCGTACATCCCCTCGACGGGCAGCGGCTCGGCACCGGCCGGCGGCCACACCGTCAGGCTCCCGCGCGTCGCGGGCGCGGCGGGCGCGGCGGAGGTGAGCAGACCGGTGGCATGCCGGGTCCAGGCTCCCCCCGCGTCCTCCTCACGGGCGTAGACGGCGACGGAACGCGACTCCGTGCCCTCCCCGACCACGATCTGGAAGGCCGCCCCGCCCTGCTCGGGCACCACCAGCGGCGCCTCCAGGGTCAGTTCCGCCAGCGTCTCGCAGCCGACCTGCGCGCCGGCGGCCAGCGCCAGTTCGACGAAACCCGTCCCGGGGTAGAGCGTGGCGCCCCCGACCTGGTGATCGGCGAGCCAGGGCTGGCTGTCGCGGGACAGCCGCCCGGTGAACACCACCCCGTCCGACTCCGGCGACGGCACGGCCGCGCCCAGCAGCGGGTGCTCCGGCGCCCACAGACCCGCCTCGTACACGTCGGCGCCGCCCGCACCCGGCCAGGAACCGCCCGAGTACTCCTTCGGGGTCAGCCAGTAGCGCGTGCGCTGGAAGGCGTACGTGGGCAGGTCGTCGACGCGCCGGGCACCGGTGCCCGTGAAGTGGGCGGCCCAGTCGATCCGGACGCCCGTCGTGTGCAACTGGCCGACGGCTGCGATGAGTTCCCGCACCTCTTCGCGGTTTCGGCGCTGGGCGGCGATGTAGGTGGCGTCGTCGTGGGTGGCGGGCCCGAGGGCGGTGAGGACGGCGTCGGGGCCGATCTCCAGGTGGGTGGCGGCCGGGATGTGTGCCAGTGCGTCGGTGAGCCTGACCGGTTTGCGGATGTGTTCGGTCCAGTAGGCGGCCGTGGTGAGTTCGTCGGTGACGGTGTCGCCCGTGACCGTCGAAACGAAGGGGATCTGTGGCTGCTGGTACGTGAGTGTTTCCGCGACCGCACGGAAGTCGTCGAGCACGGGGTCCATGAGGGGGGAGTGGAAGGCGTGGCTGACGGTGAGCTGCTTGGTCTTGCGGCCTTGGGCGGCGAAGTGCTGGGCGATGGCCCGGGCTTCCGCTTCGGCTCCGGATATGACGGTGGACTGGGGTGAGTTGAGGGCGGCGATGCCCACTTGCTCGGTGAGCAGTGGCAGTATCTCGTCCTCGGTCGCCTGTACGGCGATCATGGCGCCGCCTGCCGGGAGGGCCTGCATGAGCCGGCCGCGTGCGGTGACCAGCCGTGCCGCGTCCTCCAGGGAGAAGACTCCGGCGACGTGCGCGGCGGCGATCTCGCCGATGGAGTGCCCGGCGAGGTAGTCGGGGGTCACACCCCAGGACTCCACGAGCCGGTACAGGGCGACCTCGAAGGCGAACAGGGCGGGCTGGGTGTACTGGGTCTGGTTCAGCAGGTCCGCGTCCTCGCCCCACATCACCTCCCGCAACGGCCGCTCAAGGTGCGCATCGACGGCCGCGAACACGTCCTCCAGCGCCTGCGCGAACACGGGATACGTGTCCGCCAACTCCCGCCCCATCCCCGCCCGCTGCGCACCCTGCCCGGTGAACAGGAACGCCAGCTTCCCTGTGCCCCGCGCCCGGCCCCGCAGGACGCCGGGTGCGGTGCGGCCCTCGGCCAGCGCCTCCAGGCCCCGGAGGGCGTCCTCGTGGGTGCTCGCGCACACGACGGCCCGGTGCCGCAGGGCGCCGCGTGCGGTGGCCAGGGTGTGGGCCACGTCGGGCAGGGCGGCGCCGGGGTGGGCGGTCAGCCAGTCGCGCAGTTGCCGGGCCTGGGCGGGCAGCGCCTCGGGGGAGGCCGCCGACAGCGGCAGCGGCATCACGCGCGCCGGACGCGTGCCGGTCCCGGAGGTCCCGGAGGTCCCGGACGTCGCGGGCGTCCCGGGTGTCGCGGGTGTCGCGGGTTCCTCGGAGGGTGGGGGTGCCTGCTCGATGACGAGGTGGGCGTTGGTGCCGCTGAGGCCGAAGGAGGAGACGCCGGCGCGGCGGGGGCGGCCGGTGTCGGGCCAGGCGCGGGACTCGGTCAGGAGGCGGACCGCTCCCGACTCCCAGTCGACGTGCGGGGTGGGCTCGTCGACGTGGAGGGTCCTGGGCAGGACGCCCTCGCGGATGGCCATGACCATCTTGATGACACCGCCGACACCCGCGGCAGCCTGGGCGTGGCCGATGTTCGACTTCAGCGAGCCCAGCCACACCGGCCGGTCCTCGGGCCGGTTCTGCCCGTAGGTGGCCAGGAGCGCCTGCGCCTCGATGGGGTCGCCGAGGGTGGTGCCCGTGCCGTGGGCCTCGACCGCGTCGACGTCGGCGGTCGTGAGCCCGGCGGCGGCCAGCGCCTGCTGGATGACACGGCGTTGGGCGGGTCCGCTCGGCGCGGTCAGGCCGTTGCTGGCGCCGTCCTGGTTGATGGCGGAGGAACGCAGCACCGCGAGCACGGGGTGGCCGTTGCGGCGGGCGTCGGAGAGCCGTTCGAGCAGGAGGAGACCGGCGCCCTCCGCCCAGCCGGTGCCGTCGGTGGCGGCGGCGAAGGACTTGCAGCGGCCGTCCGGGGCGAGTCCGCGCTGCCGGCTGAACTCCACGAACGTCTCCGGGCTGGCCATGACGGTGACGCCGCCGGCCAGGGCGAGGTCGACCTCGCCGGTGCGCAGCGCCTGCGCGGCCAGGTGCATGCCGACCAGGGACGACGAGCACGCCGTGTCCACGGTGACGGACGGGCCCTCGAAGCCGTACGTGTACGAGACCCGGCCGGCCAGCACGGAACCGGTGTTGGAGTTGGCCGGGTAGTCGTGGTACATCATCCCGGCGTAGACGCCGGTGGCGGAGCCCTTGAGGGTCGCCGGGTCGATGCCGGCCCGTTCGAACACCTCCCAGGAGGTCTCCAGGAGCAGCCGCTGCTGCGGGTCGATGTAGCGGGCCTCGCGCGGGCTGATGCCGAAGAAGTCCGCGTCGAAGTCGCCCGCGTCGTGCACGAAACCGCCCTCGCAGGCGTAGCTGGTGTCGGGCCGCTCGCCGCCCGGGTCGTAGAGCCGCCCGAGGTCCCAGCCGCGGTCGGCGGGGAACGGGCCGACGGCGTCGGTGCCCTCGGCGACCAGCCGCCACAGGTCCTCGGGCGAGCGGACCCCGCCCGGGAAGCGGCAGGCCATCGCGACGACCGCCACCGGCTCCCGTGCGGCCTCGTCGAGTCTGCGGTGGTGCGCGCGCAGCCGTTCGTTCTCCTTCAGCGACGCGCGCAGCGCCGCCACCAGCTTGTGATCGGTGCCCGTCTGGGGGTTGGTCATCGCTGCTGTCCTATTCGCGGATCGAGTCGACATCGAGTCCGAGCGTGGTGTTGATGAAGTCGAACACGTCGTCCGCACTGGCGGACTCGAGCGTGGCCTGAGCGGACTCGCCGCCCTGTTCACCGCCGCCCGTCAGGCGGGCGGCCAGCGCGTGCAGCCGGGAGACGACACGGGAGTCCTCGACCTGCTGGGCGGTCAGCCCGGTCAGGTACGCGCCGAACCGTTCCAGTTCCTCGTCGACCGAGCCGCCCGCTCCGCCCGAGCCGCCCGTGCCGCCTTCCGGAGGGCACAGCTCGGTACGCAGGTAGTCGGCGAGGGCGCGCGGGGTGGTGTAGTCGAAGACCAGAGTGGTGGGCAGCTTGCGGCCGGCCGCCGCGCTGAGCCGGGTCCGCAGGTCCACGGCGGACACGGAGTCGAAGCCGAGATCCTGGAAGGACCGGTTCGGTTCGACCGCCGTGCCGTCCTCGTGGCCCAGGATCGCGGCCACCTGCGTGCGCACCAGGTCCAGCAGCGCCGCGGACTGCTCGGGGCCGGTCAGGCCGGCCAGCCGTGCGGTCAGATCCCGCCGGGCGCCGTCGCCGCCCGCGGTCTCCTCCGGCCCGCCCTCGGCGGCCTCCGGCAGCAGGTCCAGCAGGGGGCGGGGCCGGGCCAGGGTGTAGGTGGGGGCGAACGTGACCCAGTCGATGTCGGCGACCACCACATGGGACTCGCCGTGCTCCAGGATCCGGCGCAGCGCGGCCAGCGCGGAACGGGGTGCCATGGCGGGCGCGCCGATCCGCCGCGAGGCGGCGGCGATCTCCGGGGTGACCATGCCGCCGTCCCATGAGCCCCACGCCACCGACGTGGCGGCCAGGCCGCGCGCCCGGCGCCGCCGGGCCAGCCCGTCGAGGTAGGCGTTGGCGCCCGCGTACGCCGTCTGCCCGGCGCCGCCCCACACCGCCGCACCGGAGGAGAACAGCACGAACGCGTCCAGCGGCCGGTCACCGAGCAGTTCGTCCAGGTGGGCTGCGCCCCGGACCTTGGCGGTGCCGACCGAGGCGAACTCGGCCAGCGACAGTTCCGACAGCGGTACCGGCCGCTGCGCGGCACCGGCCGCGTGCACGACGGCGGTCAGGTCGGGCAGCTTTGCCAGCAGGGCGGCCAGCTCGTCCCGGTCGGAGACGTCGCAGGCGGCCACCGTCACCCGGGCGCCGAGCGCGGTCAGTTCGTCCGTCAGCTCGGGCACGCCGGGCGCGTCGGTGCCCCGGCGGCTGGTGAGGACGAGGTGGTCGGCGCCGCTCCGGGCCAGCAGCCGGGCCACATGGGCGCCGAGGCCGCCCGTACCGCCGGTGATCAGCGTGGTGCCGTGCGGCTGCCAGGGCCGGGCGGGGGTACGGTCGCCCAGCGGGGCCCGCTCCATACGGCGGCCGAAGGCGCCCCGGTCGCGCAGCGCGACCTGGTCCTCGCCACCGGCGGCGGACACGACGGCGTGGAGCCCGTCGAGGACCGTGGCGTCGACGACCGTGGAGCCGACGGCGGCCACCGCGCCCGCCCCGGCCGGAGGAGTCGCCTCGGCCGGGGAAGTCGCCCCGACGGGCGGAGCCGCCGGCAGGCAGGCCGCCGCCGGCAGGTCGACCAGGCCGCCCCACGTTTCCGGGTGGTCCAGGGACAGCCCCACGCCCAGGCCCCACAGGGAGGCCGTCAGGGGTTCCTCGACGGTCTCGGTGTCGTCCACGGCCACCGCGCCCGCCGTCACGCACCACAGCGGCGCGGTGACGCCCGCGTCGCCCAGCGCCTGCACCAGCAGGACCGTCGCCGCGGTGCCGCCGGACAGCTCCGGGTGCCGGGCGTGCGGCGCCTGGTCCAGGCCGAGCAGCGACAGCACCCCGGACGGGCGGGCGCCGGCCGCCGCCGCGCCGAGCCGCCCGGCGAGGACGTCCCGGGCGTCGTCCGAGCCCACCTCCACCACGGTGACGTCCCCGGCGCGCTCCCGGAAGCCCTCCACGAGGGCGGTCACCACCGGGTCCGCGGCCCGCCCGGCCGGTACGGCCAGCAGCCAGGCGGCGGACCCGGCCGCAGCCTGCGGTCGCGGCAGCGGCTGCCAGGTGACCCGGTAGCGCCAGGAGTCGGTCAGCGCCCTCTCGCGGTGGGTGCGGCGCAGCTCGCCCAGTGCGGGCAGCACCTCCCCGAGGGCGTCGCCGGACACGCCCAGCCGCTCGGCCAGCGCGGCCGCGTCGCCCTCCCGCTCCAGCGCGTCCCAGAACCCCGCGTCCAGCGGATCGGCGCCGGAGCCCGTACCCGTGGACGGCTGCCACAGGTACCAGCGGTGCTGGAAGGCGTACGTCGGCAGCTCCACCCGCCGCGCGCCCGGGAAGAACGCCGTCCAGTCCACCCGTACCCCGCGTGTGTACGCCGTGGCGAGCGCGCCCACGGCCTCCTGCCGCTCCGGCCGGCCCCGGCGCAGCAGCGGCGCGAACGCGCCCTCCTCCGGGGCCCGCAGGCACTCCGGTCCGGTCGCGGACAGCGCGGCGTCCGGCCCCAGTTCCAGGTACGTGGTCACCCCCCGGGACTCCAGTGTGCGCACCCCGTCCAGGAACCGCACCGGCTCCCGCACGTGCCGCACCCAGTAGTCGGCGGAGCACAGCTCCTCGGCGGTGGCCAGGCGGCCGGTGACATGGGAGACGACCGCGAGTACGGGCGGAGCGTACGTGAGCCGTCGGGCGACCGCGGCGAACTCGGCGAGCATCGGCTCCATCAGCGGTGAGTGGAAGGCGTGCGACACGCTCAGCCGCTTGGTGCGGCGGCCCAGCGCCCGCACCGCCTCCGCCACCGCGAGCACGTCGTCCTCCGGTCCGGAGACCACCACCGAGGACGGGCCGTTGACCGCCGCGATGCCGACCTGACCGCTCAGCAGCGGCAGCACCTCCTCCTCCGTGGCGTCCACGGCGGCCATCGCGCCGTCCGCGGGCAGCGCCTGCATCAGCCGGCCGCGCGCCGCCACCAGCGCGGCGGCGTCCTTCAGGGAGAACACCCCGGCGACATGCGCGGCGGCGATCTCACCGATCGAGTGCCCGGCCAGGTAATCGGGCGTGACCCCCCAGGACTCCAGCAGCCGGAACAGGGCGACCTCGACCGCGAACAGGGCCGGCTGGGCGTACTCGGTCCGGTTCAGCAGGCCGGCGTCCTCGCCCCACATCACCTCGCGCAGCGGCCGGTCCAGCTGCGGGTCCAGCTCGGCCAGCACCGCGTCCAGCGCGGCGGCGAACGCAGGGTAGGCGCCGTGCAGTTCACGGCCCATGCCCGGCCGCTGCGCGCCCTGGCCGGTGAACAGGAACGCGCTGACCGCGTCCCCGCGCGCCACCCCGCACACCACGTTCCCGGCCGGGTCGCCCGCCGCCACCGCCGCCAGGCCGCGCCGCACCTGCTCCCCGTCGGCGGCGGTCACCACCGCGCGGTGCTCCAGGGCCGCCCGGCCGGTCGCCAGGGAGAAGCCCACATCGCGCAGGTCGACGTCGCCGGCCTCCGCCAGGTGCGCGGCGAGCCGTGCGGCCTGCGCGCGCAACGCCTCCTCGTTCTTGCCCGAGACCGTCAGCGGCAGCGGCCCGCCGCCGTACGCCGGCCGCCCCTGCGGCCTTCCCGCCGCCTCGACCCTTTGAGAACTCCGAGTCCCTTCAGACCCTTCAGACCCTTGCGATCCTTCAGAGCTTTCGGACCCCTCGGGGCCCTCGGTCCGCGCGGTCTCCTCGATGTCCTCGGTGTCCTCCGCGGGTGCCTGCTCCACGATCACGTGCGCGTTGGTGCCGCTCAGCCCGAACGAGGACACCCCCGCGCGCCGCGGCTGCCCGCTGTCCGGCCACGGCGTGTCCTCGGCGAGCAGCCGCACCGCGCCCGCCGACCAGTCGACCTTCGGCGTCGGCTCGTCCAGGTGCAGCAGCCTCGGCAGCACGCCGTGCCGCATCGCCTGCACCATCTTGATGACCCCGCCCACCCCGGCCGCCGCCTGGGTGTGCCCGATGTTCGACTTCAGCGACCCCAGCCACAGCGGCCGCTCCGCGGGCCGGTTCTGCCCGTACGTCGCCAGCAGCGCCTGCGCCTCGATGGGGTCGCCGAGCACCGTGCCCGTCCCGTGCCCCTCCACCGCGTCCACGTCGGCGGCCGTCAGCAGCGCGTCGTCCAGCGCCTGCCGGATCACCCGCTGCTGCGAAGGCCCGTTCGGCGCGGTCAGGCCGTTGCTCGCGCCGTCGGAGTTGATGGCGCTGCCCCGCACCACGGCCAGCACCGGGTGCCCGTTGCGCCGCGCGTCCGACAACCGCTCCAGCACCAGCACCCCGGCGCCCTCGCCCCACCCGGTGCCGTCCGCCGACGCGGCGAACGACTTGCAGTGGCCGTCCGGCGCCAGCCCCCGGTCCTGGCTGAACCCGACGAACGCGTCCGGCGTGCTCATCACCGTCACCCCGCCCGCCAGCGCCAGCGAGCACTCACCCGCCCGCAGCGCGCGCACCGCCCAGTGCAGCGCCACCAGCGACGACGAGCAGGCCGTGTCCACCGTGACCGCGGGCCCCTCGAAACCGAAGTTGTACGCCACCCGCCCGGACACCACACTGCCCAGCGTGCCGATGCCGCGCTCGCCGAGCCCGCTGCGCCCCGCGTAGTCGTGGTAGGCCACCCCGGCGAACACCCCGGTACGGCTGCCCTTGAGCCCGGTCGGGTCGAGCCCCGCCCGCTCCAGCGCCTCCCAGGAGATCTCCAGCAGCAACCGCTGCTGCGGGTCCGTCTCCTTCGCCTCGCGCGGACTCATCCGGAACAGGTCGGCGTCGAAGTCCCCCATGTCGTGCAGGAACCCGCCCCGGGTGGAGTACGTCCGCCCCGGCGTCGCCGGCTCCGGGTCGTACAGTGCCTCGGCGTCCCAGCCCCGGTTGTCCGGGAAGGACGTGATGCCGTCACCGCCCGCGGCGACAAGCTCCCACAACTGCTCCGGTGAGGTCACACCCCCCGGGTAACGGCACGCCATCGCCACGATCGCGACGGGTTCCGCCTTCTGCCCCTCCAGCTCCCGCAACCGCCGCCTGGCCTGCTGGAGTTCTCCGGTCGCACGCTTGAGGTAGTCCCTGAGCCTGTCGTCGTTCGCCATCGGTTCCCACACTCTCCGGTCAGGACAAGCCGAGTTCGCGGTCGAGCGCCTCGAACAGTTCGTCGTCGGTGGCCGCGCCGAGGTCTTCCCCGACGGCCTCGTCCTCGCGCCCCGCGAGGTCCTGCCAGCGGCGCACCAGCGCCTCCAGCCGTGCACCCACCCGGGCCCGCTCTCCGCCGTCGGCGACGGGCACCGACGCCAGGGCCTCCGCCAGGCGGTCCACCTCCGTCAGCACCGTCGCCACCGGATCCACCGGCGGCGGCGCCAGTTCGGACCGCAGGAACGCGGCCACGGCCCGCGCGCTGGGCTGGTCGAAGGCGAGCGTCGCCGGGAGGTCGAGGCCCGTCGCCGCACCCAGCCTGCGGCGCAGTTCGGTCGCGGCCAGCGAGTCGAAGCCCAGCTCCTGGAACGCCTCGTCCGGCTCCACCGAGGAACCCGACGGATGCCCCAGCACCTCGGCGACCCGGGTACGCACCAGGTCCAGCAGCTCCCGGTCCCGCTCGCCCTCGGGCAGCGCGTCCAGCCGCTTCCGCAGGCCGGGACCGGCCTCCGCGCCGCCCCCGGCCCGGCGGACCGGCGCACGGCGCCGCACGGGGGCCCCGGCGCCCTCCTCCCCCGCGCCCGGCCCCTCGGCGCCCAGTTCGTCGGCCGTCACCGCGCGGAAGCCCACGGAACGCGCCGACAGCACCGGCAGACCCGAAGGGTCGACCGCGCTCACCGTCACGCCCCCGCCGTCGGCCGGGGCGAGCCGCACCCGCAGCACCGAGGCGCCGACGGCGTGCAGCACCACACCCCGCCAGCCGTCCGCCAGCACGGGCCCGGGCCCGGAACCCTCGTCACCCCCGGCCGCCGCCCACACCGGGTGGAACACGGCCTCCAGCAACGCCGGATGCACCCCGAAGCCCTCGGCCGACGCCTCCGCCTCGGCCTCCAGAGCGACCTCGGCGAACACCTCGCCGCCGCGCCGCCACAGCGCCCGTACCAGTTCCAGCCCGGGACCGTAGTGGTGCCCCCGCCCGGCCAGCACGTCGTACGCCGCGTCACACGCCTCCGGCACCGCCCCGGCCGGCGGCCAGACGTCGGCCGACCAGTCCTGCGAACGGGCGCCGGACCCGGCCTCCTCCTCGTCGGCGCCTTCGGGGCGCAGGGTGCCGGCCGCGTGCCGGACCCAGCCGCCGGACTCCTGCCGCCGGGAGTGCACGGCCACGGCACGGGCGCCCGACTCGTCCGGCGCCTCGACCACCACCCGCAGCGTCACCCCCGCGTCCGCCGGAAGCACGAGCGGCTTCTCGACGTCGAACACCGCCAGCGTTCCGCAGCCCAGCCGGTGGCCGGCGCTCAGCGCCAGCTCCACCAGGGCCGACGAAGGCAGTACCGGTGTGCCCAGCAGCACGTGCTCGGCCAGCCACCCGTCCGCCTCCTGAGCCTCCGGAGCCAGGGCCCCGGTCAGCACCAGGCCACCGCCCGGCAGCTCCACCGCCGCACCGAGCAGCGGATGCCCGCCGGGCGCCTGTCCGATGCCCGAGACACCCTCGCCCGAGGGCTGCGGCGCCAGCCAGTAGCGGGATCGCTGGAACGCGTACGTCGGCAGGTCCACGCGCCGTGCACCGCTGCCCCCGAAGTACGCGGCCCAGTCCACCCGCACACCCAAGGTGTGCAACCGCCCTGTCGCAGCGGCGAGTTCCTGCGTCTCGTCCCGCTGACGACGCTGCGCCGCCACCGCCGTGACCCCCGGAACGATGTCCTGGGCGAGGGCGGTGAGGACGGCGTCGGGGCCGATCTCCAGGTGGGTGGTGGCCGGGAGGTGCGCCAATGCGTCGGTGAGCCTGACCGGTTTGCGGATGTGGTCGGTCCAGTAGGCGGCCGTGGTGAGTTCGTCGGTGACGGTGTCGCCCGTGACCGTCGAAACGAAGGGGATCTGTGGCTGCTGGTACGTGAGTGATGCGGCGACCGTGCGGAAGTCGTCGAGCACCGGGTCCATCAGCGGGGAGTGGAAGGCGTGGCTGACGGTGAGCTGTTTGGTCTTGCGGCCTTGGGCGGCGAAGTGCTGGGCGATGGCCCGGGCTTCCGCTTCGGCTCCGGATATGACGGTGGACTGGGGTGAGTTGAGGGCGGCGATGCCCACTTGCTCGGTGAGCAGTGGCAGTATCTCGTCCTCGGTCGCCTGTAGGGCGATCATGGCGCCGCCTGCCGGGAGGGCCTGCATGAGCCGGCCGCGTGCGGTGACCAGCCGTGCCGCGTCGTCCAGGGAGAAGACTCCGGCGACGTGCGCGGCGGCGATCTCGCCGATGGAGTGCCCGGCGAGGTAGTCGGGGGTGACACCCCAGGACTCCACGAGCCGGTACAGGGCGACCTCGAAGGCGAACAGGGCGGGCTGGGTGTACTGGGTCTGGTTCAGCAGGTCCGCGTCCTCGCCCCACATCACCTCCCGCAACGGCCGCTCCAAGTGCGCATCGACGGCCGCGAACACGTCCTCCAGCGCCTGCGCGAACACGGGGTACGTGTCCGCCAGCTCCCGCCCCATCCCCGCCCGCTGCGCACCCTGCCCCGTGAACAGGAAGGCGAGCCCCTCACCGCTCTGTACGCGACCGCGCACGATCTGGGGCAGTTCGCGGTCGTCCGCGAGGGCGCTCAGGGCGTCCAGGGCGTCCAGGGCGTCCTCTCGGTCCGTGGCCCAGACGACGGCGCGGTGGTCGAGCGGGACACGGGTGACGGCGGTGGAGTAGGCGATGTCGGACAGCTCCGGGGCCTCGTCCTGCGCCAGCAGCCGGCGCAGCCGTTCCGCCTGCGCGGGCAGCGCCTCGGCCGTCCGTGCCGACAGCAGCAGCGGCACCAGGGCGGGGCCCGAGCCGCGTTCCGCCCCGCCGAGCGACTCCATCGCGGCGGTGAACTCCGCCCGCTCCCCGTGGCCGCGCCGCTGGGCGGCCGTGAAGACGGCGTCGTCGGCGATGGCGGGTCCGAGGGCGGTGAGGACGGCGTCGGGGCCGATCTCCAGGTGGTCGGTGGCCGCGATGCGGGTGAGGGCGTCCGTCAGCCTGACCGGCTTGCGGATGTGCTCGGTCCAGTAGGCGGCCGTGGTGAGTTCGTCGGTGACGACGTCGCCGGTGACCGTGGAGACGAAGGGGATACGGGGCCGTTCGTACGCCAGTGTTTCCGCGACCGCGCGGAAGTCCTCCAGGACGGGGTCCATCAGCGGTGAGTGGAAGGCGTGGCTGACGGCGAGCTGCTTGGTCTTGCGCCGCAGGCTGTCGAAGTGCGCCTTGATGGTGAGGACGGCGTCCTCCGCGCCCGAGACCACCACCGAGGAGGGGCCGTTGACCGCCGCGATACCGACCTGCTCGGTCAGCAGGGGCAGCACCTCGTCCTCGGTGGCCTGCACGGCGACCATCGCCCCGTCGGCGGGGAGGGCCTGCATGAGCCGTCCGCGTGCGGTGACCAGCCGTGCCGCGTCGTCCAGGGAGAAGACTCCGGCGACATGTGCGGCGGCGATCTCGCCGATGGAGTGCCCGGCGAGATAGTCGGGCGTCACACCCCAGGACTCCACGAGCCGGTACAGGGCGACTTCGAAGGCGAACAGGGCGGGCTGGGTGTACTGGGTCTGGTTCAGCAGGTCAGCGTCCTCGCCCCACATCACCTCCCGCAACGGCCGCTCCAAGTGCGCATCGACGGCCGCGAACACGTCCTCCAGGGCCCGCGCGAACACGGGGTACGTGTCGGCCAGCTCCCGCCCCATACCCGCCCGCTGCGCACCCTGCCCCGTGAACAGGAACGCGAGGGCGCCCGCGTCGGGGGACTGTTCCAGCACCACGTGCGCGTTGGTGCCGCTGATGCCGAAGGAGGAGACGCCGGCCCGGCGCGGACGTCCGGCGCGGGGCCACGGGGTGGCCTCGGTCAGCAGCCGTACCCGGCCCTGGGACCAGTCGACCTTGGGGGAGGGCTCGTTCACGTGCAGGGTCCTGGGCAGGACGCCGTGCCGCATGGCCTGGACCATCTTGATGATGCCGCCGACCCCGGCCGCCGCCTGGGTGTGGCCGATGTTCGACTTGAGGGAGCCCAGCAGGAGGGGGCGGTCGGCGGGCCGGTCGCGGCCGTACGTCGCCAGCAGGGACTGGGCCTCGATCGGGTCGCCGAGCACGGTCGCCGTGCCGTGGGCCTCCACGGCGTCGATGTCGTCGGGGCCGAGACGGGCGTCGCCGAGGGCCTGCCGGATCACCCGCTGCTGCGCGGGCCCGTTGGGTGCGGTCAGGCCGTTGCTCGCGCCGTCCTGGTTGACGGCCGAGCCCCGGATCACCGCCAGCACGGGGTGCCCGTTGCGGCGGGCGTCGGACAGCCGCTCGACGAGCAGCAGGCCCGCGCCCTCGCCCCAGCCGGTGCCGTCCGCGGTGGCGTCGAAGGAGCGGCAGCGGCCGTCGGCGGACAGTCCGCGCTGGCTGCTGAACTCGATGAACGTCTCCATCGTCGACATCACGGTCACACCGCCGGCCAGCGCCAGGGTGCACTCGCCCGCCCGCAGCGCCCGTATCGCCAGGTGCAGGGCGACCAGTGAGGACGAGCAGGCCGTGTCCAGGGAGACGGCCGGGCCCTCCAGGCCGTAGTGGTAGGCCAGCCGGCCGGAGATGATGGAACCGGTCGCGGACGCGAAGGGGTAGTCGTGGTACATCACGCCGGTGAACACGCCCGTGGCCGAGCCCTTGAGGGCGGCCGGGTCGATGCCGGCCCGCTCGAACAGTTCCCAGGACGTCTCCAGGAGCAGCCGCTGCTGCGGGTCCATGCCGACTGATTCGGCCGGGCTGATGCCGAAGAAGCGGTTGTCGAAGTCGGCGGCGTCGTAGAGGAACGAGCCGGAACGGGTGTAGGTCTTGCCGGGGGTGCCGGGCTCGGGGTCGTAGGTGCCCTCGACGTCCCAGCCCCGGTCGGCGGGGAAGTCGCCGACCGCGTCGACCCCGTCGGCGACCAGCCGCCACAGGTCCTCGGGGGAGGCCACACCGCCGGGGTAGCGGCAGGCCATGGAGACGATGACGACCGGATCGTCGTCGTCGGCCGCGGCACCGGCCGCGGGGGCGGTGGCCGCCGCCTGGTCCTCGGTGCCCGACAGGAGGGTTCCCAGGTACTCGGCGACCGCTCGGGCGCTCGGGTGGTCGAAGACCAGGGTGGCGGGCAGGCTCTGGCCGACGAGGGTGCGCAGCGCGTTGCGCAGTTCGACGGCGGCGAGCGAGTCGAAGCCCATCTCCTGGAAGGCGCGGTCGGGTTCGACGGCGTCGGCGGAGTCGTGACCGAGCGCGGTGGCGGCCTGGGCGCGTACCACGTGCAGCAGTTCCCGGGCGCGGTCCTGCTCGGAAAGACCGGCCAGCCGTTCGGCGAGCGTGCCGGTCGCGGCGCGTGCCGTGGCGCCCGCCGCGGCTCCCCGCGGGCGGTGTGCCGGGGACGGCACCAGGTCGCGCAGGACGGTCTGGGCGGAGCCCGCCGCGGCCTGGGCGCGCAGGGCGGCGACGTCCAGGCGCAGCAGCAGCAACAGCGGCTCGGCGCTGTGCAGCGCCGCGTCGAACAGGTCGAGGCCTTCGTCCGCCGTCAGCGGCGGGAAGCCCTGGCGGCGCAGCCGCTCCACGTCGGCGCCGGTCAACTGCTCGGCCATACCGCCGCTCGCCCACAGGCCCCAGGCCAGGGCGGTGGCCGGCAGTCCGGCGGCCCGGCGGTGGCGGGCGAGCGCGTCGACGAACGTGTTGGCGGTGGCGTAGTTGGCCTGGCCCGCGGCGCCCAGGACGCCGGCGGCCGAGGAGAACAGGTGGAAGAACGTCAGGTCGTGGCCGGCGGTGAGGTCGTGCAGGTGCCAGGCGCCGTCCGCCTTGGCGGCCAGGACGGTGTCGAGGCGGTCCGCGGTCAGGGACTCCACCACGCCGTCGTCGAGGACACCGGCCGCGTGCACGACACCGGTCAGCGGGTGGGCGGCGGGCACGGCCTCCAGGACGCGGGCGAGGGAGGCGCGGTCACCGACGTCGCAGGCGGCGACGGTCACCTCGGCGCCCAACGCCTCCAGATCGGCGGCCAGTTCGGCCGCGCCGGGAGCTTCGGGGCCGCGCCTGCTGGTCAGCAGCAGGTGGCGCACGCCGTGGCCGGTGACGAGCCGGCGGGCGACGAGCGCGCCCAGGCCGCCGGTGCCACCGGTCACCAGGACCGTGCCCCCGGGGTCCGGCGCACGGTCCGTGTCGGGGCCCGCGCCGCGCACCAGCCGCGGCACCCGCAGCTCGCCGCCGTGCAGCGCGAACTCCGGTTCCCCGGTGGGCAGTACGGTGGGCAGGCAGTCGTGGGCGGCCGGGCTGCCGTCGAGGTCGGCCAGGACGAACCGGCCGGGGTTCTCCGCCTCGGCCGCCCGGACCAGGCCCCACACCGGGGCGAGTACGACGTCCGTGGCGTCCGGCGCGGCGGCGCCCTCGGTGACGAACACCAGCCGGGAGGCGGTGAAGCGGTCGTCGGCCAGCCACCGCTGGACGAGTTCCAGGGTGCGGTGGGTGACGGTGCGCACCGCCTGCGGCACGTCGCCCTCGGGCCGTACGACCGGGCACAGCACCCACTCCGGTGCCGTGAGACCGTCGTCCACGGCCGCGCCGAGGGCCGCCAGATCGGCGTAGGCGAGCCCGCCGGACGCGTGCGGCAGGGTCCCGAGTGTGACCGGGGAGACGGCGCCCTGCGTGCCCGCGGGCAGCGGCCGTGCCGTCCACTCCAGGCGCCAGGGCCGCTCGCCCAGGCTGCCCGCGGCGACCGGCCGGGCCACCAGCGAGCCCACGGACAGCACCGGGCGCCCGGTGGCGTCGGCGGCGCTGATCGCCGTACCGTCCCGGCCCGCCGGGCTGAGCCGCACCCGCAGCTCCGAGGCGCCCCTAGCGTGCAGCGACACCCCGGTCCAGGCGAACGGCAGCACCGTCTCGGCGGCCTCGCCCGTCCCGTCGGTCCCGTCCGTCCCGTCCTCCTCGACGGCCAGACTGGCGTGCAGGGCCGCGTCGAGGAGGGCGGGGTGCACACCGAACCGTCCGGCCTCGTCGCGGGTCTGGCCGGGCAGCACGACCTCGGCGAAGACGTCCTCGCCCGCGCGCCACACCGCGCGCAGGCCCTGGAACACCGGCCCGTAGTCGTAGCCGCGGGCCCGCAGTCGCTCGTACAGGCCGTCCAGGGCGACCGGTTCGGCGCCGGCGGGCGGCCACTGGGACAGGTCGGCGCCCTCGGCGGTGCCCGTGGTCAGCACTCCCGTGGCGTGCCGCGCCCACGCGGCACCCTCGTCCTCCGGCCTGCCGTGCACGGTGACCGTACGGCGTCCGGTGGCGTCCGGCGCGTCCAGCATGACCTGGAGCAGCACCGCGCCGTCCTCGGGCAGCACCAGGGGCTCGTGCAGGGTCAGTTCCTCCAGCAGGTCCAGTCCCGCCGCGGCGCCCGCGTGCGTCGCCAGTTCGACGAACGCGGTGCCCGGCAGCAGCGTGCTGCCCAGCGCCGCGTGGTCGGCGACCCACGGGTGGGTGCGGGCCGAGACCCGGCCGGTGAACACCAGCCCGCCCCGCTCGCCCAGTTCCACCGCCGCGCCCAGCAGCGGGTGGGACACGGTGGCCAGGCCCAGCTCGGCGGCGTCGGCCGCGACCACCGGCACCGACCAGTACCGGCGCCGCTGGAAGGCGTAGGTGGGCAGGTCGACGCCCGTCGCGCCGGTCCCCTCCAGCAGGGCGCCCCAGCGCACGGTCACGCCCCGCACATGGGCCTGCGCCAGCAGCCCGAGGAGTCCGTCGCCGCCCGGTTGCAGGACCCGCTCCGCGCCGGCGACGGACGCCACCCGGGCGGCGAGGTCCGCGTCCGGCACGACGAACACCTCGTGCCGCTTGTCCCGCAGCGCCCCTACGGTCTCCTCCAGCGTGCCGCCCCGGGGCACGTGGCCGCCGGTGCGGGGCGTGGCGGCGCCGGGCCGCCCGCCCGAGACGACCAGCCGGGCCCCGTCCTCCAAGGAGAGCGCCCCGGCCGCGCAGGCCGCCGCCGTCTCCCCGTCACCGTCGCCCGTCAGCGCGGCCGGCCGCACCCCCAGCGCCCGCCACAGCGCTACCAGGGACACCGACACCGCCCAGCGCAGCGGCCCGGACGCGCCGGGCGCAGGGCGGGTCGCGCGGGCCGCCTCCAGCAGGTCGCCGCCCGTCAGCGGGTCCAGTGCCCGCGCGCACTCGGCCATGCGCTCGGCGAACGCCGGGAACGTGTCGAGCAGTCCGGCGACGTCCGCCGGCAGCCCCTCGCCGGGCAGGACGAACACCGGGCGCGGATCGCCGTGCGCCGCGCCCGCGAGCACGTGTTCGCCGGTGTGGCCCTCGGCCACCGCGTCCAGCCCGGCGAGCAACTGTGCGCCGTCCTCACCGAGGACGACGGCACGGTGCTCCAGAACGGCCCGTGTGGTCAGGGTCCACGCCACGTCGACGGGCCGGGTGCCGGGTGTCGCCACGAGATGATCGCGCAGTCGCCGGGCCTGGGCACGCAGTGCGGCGGCGCTCTTGCCCGAGACCGGCCAAGCCACCAGATTCCTTGCCAACGCCATCCCTCTTAAAGTCAGCGGCGGACGATTCAGCGGCGACGGCGGTCGCGGCGACCGCCGCCGGGTGGGGCGGGCGGCGGCCCGTTCGGCCGCCGCCCCGGGCGCCATGCCGGTACTCGGCGCAACGCCCGTACTCGGCGCAACGCCCGGTGCACGGAGCAACGCCCGGTGCGCGGCGCAACGCCCGGTGCACGGAGCAACGCCCGGTGCGCGGCGCAACGCCTGGTGCGCGGCGCAACCGGCGCAACGCCTGGTGCGCGGGCGGCGTGCTCGATGCCGGGCGGAGTGCTCGATGCCCGGCGGGGTGCCCGGTGCTTCACGCAGTGCCCGGCGCTCGGCGGAAGGCCCAGCGCTGGGCGGGGTGCCTAGCGCACGGCCGCCGGGGTGAGGAGGCCGCCCAGTTCGGGGAACTGCGCGATCGCCTCCTCGGCGGTCAGCTGCGGCCGGCTCGGACCGCGCAGCACCAGCTCCTGGATCTCGGGCGTGACCATCGCGTCCGCCGGTGACATCAGCGTGAAGACGCCGAACAGGGCGTTGGCGACGGCGGGTTCGCTCAGCGAGGTCGCCGCGAGCCGCGCCATGAACTCCTGCTCCTCGGGGCCCGGGGCCGTCACGACCACGTTGTCGGTGCGGACGTCGGGGAAGGCGACGTCCTGCTGCACGGCCATCGACCACGGCGTCTCGACGGCCGCCGCGACCGCGCTCTGCGCCGTGGCGGCGAGCCCCGGCTTCAGGCCGACCTCCTCCAGCGCGCCGCGCAGCGCGAGCGCGCCGAACGCGGAGGCCGACATGCCGTGCGCGTACACCGGGTTGAGCGCCGCCACGGCGTCACCCACCACCGCGAAGCCCTCCGGCAGCGGCAGCCGCTCGTAGTGCCTGCGCCGGTTGACCGTGCCCTTGTAGGGGCGTACGTCGCTGATGGGCTCCGCCTGCGCGAGCAGGTCGGCGATCATCGTGTGCCGCTGGCCGCGCGCGAACGCGTCGAACCCGGCCTCGTCGGTCGGGGGCTGTGCGCCGCGCGTCCCGGTCATGGTGGCGATCCAGCGACCGCCCTCGATCGGGAACAGCGTCGCACCGCGCCCCGGCTGCCCGGTGCCCGACTGCGGCTGGATCAGCACGGCCGGGAAGTCCGGGTGCACACCGTCCGGCGCCCGGTACAGCCGCGTGGAGTAGGCGAGGCCGGGGTCGACGGACTCCTCCTCGACCCGGGGGACACCGATCTCCTCCAGCCAGTCGGGAGCCTTGGAACGGCGGCCGGTGGCGTCCACCACGAAGTCCGCGGTGAGCACCCGCTCGTCGTCCTCGTCCTGCACCCGCACACCGGTCACCCGGCTCGCGTCACCGGCGAGACCCACGACCTTCGCGCCCTGGACGACCTCGATCGCGCCGGCCTCCAGCACCCGCTCGCGCACCACGTGGTCGGTCAGCTCACGGCTGCACACCACGATGAACGCATCACCGCGGTGCCTCGGGAACCAGCCCCCGGCGGAGAGCGTCAGCGTGTTCCACGGCATCCCGCGCCGGCGGGCGCCGGCGGCTCGGAGCCGGTCCAGGACGCCGGGCAGCAGGTCCTCCAGGGCCAGCGCCCCGCCGCCCATGAACATGTGACTGTGGTAGCCCTGCGGCAGCCCCCGCCGCGGCGCGGGCCCCTCGGGCAGCCGGTCGCCCTCCACGATGGTGACCTCGTCGGCGTGACGGGTCAGGACGGAGGCCGCCAGCATCCCCGCCATCCCGCCGCCGAGCACTACTGCCTTGGTCATGGTGATCTCCGATACGTCATCGTCGGTGCAGCTTGATCGCGGCCACGGGGCAGACGTCGGCCGCCTCCTGCACGTCGTCCGACTCACCCGGCTCGGGGTGCTCCCGCAGCAGGACGACGCGGCCGTCGGTGTCGTCCTGCTCGAACACGGCGGGGGCGGCGAACACACACGAACCGGTGCCCGTGCACCGCTCCCGGTCGACGCTGACCCGCAGTCCGCCCACTGTGCTCACCATGTGACCGGGCACTCGTACATGCCGTACATGAGCGTGTCGTTCTTGAACGCCAGCTCCTCGAACGGCACCGCCAGCCGCAGCTGCGGTATGCGGCGGAACAGCGTGTTGAAGACGATCTCCAGCTCGACCTTCACCAGGCTCGCGCCGGGGCACTGGTGGACGCCGCCGCCGAACGCCACGTGCCCCCGGGTGTCGCGGTGGATGTCGAACACGTCCGCGTCCTCGAAGACGGCCTCGTCCCGGTTGGCCGAGCCGTACAGCAGGATGACGCCCTCGCCCTCGCGGACCGTCACGTCGCCGAGCCGGGTGTCCTCGGTGGCCACCCGGGCGCTCGCCGAGTCGTTGATCGACAGGTAGCGCAGCAGCTCCCCGATCGCCTTCGGGGCCAGCGACGGGTCGGCCTTGATCTGGTCGAGCTGGTCCGGGTGCTGGAGCAGGGTGACCGTGCCCAGGGAGATCATGTTGGCGGCGGTGTCGAAGCCGCCGTACATCAGCATCCGGGCGATCGCCACCAGGTCGTGGTGGGCCAGCGCGCCGTCTTCCTTGTTCTTGGCGATGATGCGGCTGAGCAGGTCGTCGGTGGGGTTCTGCTCCTTCTCCGTGACCAGCGCCGCCAGATGCTTCTC
Source organism: Streptomyces sp. NPDC021356 (assembly GCF_040641015.1). Taxonomy (NCBI): domain Bacteria; kingdom Bacillati; phylum Actinomycetota; class Actinomycetes; order Kitasatosporales; family Streptomycetaceae; genus Streptomyces; species Streptomyces sp. NPDC021356. Next base: position 88,210 of record NZ_JBFACU010000027.1, read on the forward strand.
CATCTCCATCTGGAGCCGGTCCAGTTCGGCGAAGTCCACCCCCCGCGTCATGGTGCCCTCGGCGTGCTCCCGGAACGACGTGGCGTCCTCGGCGGGCGCGCCCATCAGCTCGGCGAACAGCAGCGTGGGCACCGGCACGGCCAGCTCCTGCACCAGGTCCACCGGGCCGCCCTTGGCGAGCATCCGGTCGATGCAGGCGTCCACGAACTCCTGGATGCGGGGGCGCAGCGCGGTCACGCGCTTGACCGTGAACTCCGGGATCAGCAGCCGCCGGCGCTCGGTGTGCTCGGGCGGGTCCAGGGCCAGCAGGGGCAGGTCGAGGGTGTTGAGGATCTCCTGCGACAGCGCGACCTGGTGCGGGTAGCCGGGGTTGCGCCAGTTGGAGCTCATCGCCGGGGAGGTCAGCACCTGCTTGACGAGGTCATGGGTGGCGACCACCCACGCCTCCTTGCCGGAGACCTCCAGCTTGACCTTCGAGACCGGCTCTTCGGCCCGCAGCCGCGCGTATTCCGGGGTGTGCCGGAACGGGCACTTCTCCACCAGCGGAAAAGAGGGGATCTCGGTTTCCGTTCGTTCATCGTTGGCGAGGTCTGCCATGTGACAGTTACCTTCTCGATCGTGGGCGCGAAACGGTTGTCCGGACCGAAGAGAAAACGATCCTTCATCCTGAAGCTATCCAGTCACCGCACGCGGGCCCACCCCTAGCCGCCCCCTAGGGACACCCACCGGAACCGGCCCGCGCACACCGACGGCCGCCCCCGGGCACGGTGGCGGCCGCCCCCGGGCGAGGGCGGCCGCCACCTGGCCGTCGCCGTACCTTCAGACGTCGCCGAGAGCCAGGTTGATCAGGGCGTCCGCGTCCAGGTCGTCGATCGACCCCCCGTCCTGCGCCGCTTCCCCGCCGACTGCGGCACCGGCGCCGGAACCGGCTTCGGACACCCCCGCCTCGCCGGCCAGCGACAGCAGCGCGTCGGCCAGTCCGCTCGTGCGCAGCCGCTCCACCGGAATCGACCGGATGATGTCCCGCAGCCTCTCCTCCTCCTGGGCGGAGACAGCACCAGAAGCGGAGAGGGAATTCTCCGGGGAATCCCCGGCGGGCGCCAATTCGGAGGAAAGGTGCTCGGCCAGCGCCCGCGCGTTCGGGAACTCGAAGACGAGCGTCGCCGGGAGCCGCAGACCCGTCTGCGCATTGACACCGTTTCGGAATTCCACCGCGCCGAGCGAATCGAAACCGAGATCCTTGAAGGACCGGTCCGGGTCGATCGCCGCCGCCGACGCGTGCCCCAGGATCGCCGCGGCCTGGTCGAGCACCAGGTCCAGCAGCACCCCCGTGCGCCGCGCTGCAGGCAGCCCCGCCACCCGTTCGCGCAGCCCGCCGGCCGCGGCCGATCCGGCGGCGGCCGTCGCGCGCCGCGCGGTGGCCCGCACCAGCTTGCGCAGGATCGCCGGTACGTCACCCTCGTACGCGCCCGACGCGAACCGGATGGGCACCACCACGGGCGAGCCCTGCCCGCCCGCCGCGTCGAACAGCGCCAGCGCCTCCCCGGGCGCGAGCGCCCGCACCCCGGAGCGGTCCAGCCGTTCCCGGTCCGCTTCAGCCAGCTCGCCCGCCATGCCCGTGCCGCTGTCCCACAGGCCCCAGGCCAGGGAGAGGCCGGGCAGTCCGCGGTGGTCGCGGTGGGTGGCGAGGGCGTCGAGGTAGGAGTTGGCGGCGGCGTAGGACGCCTGGCCCGCGTTCCCCAGGACACCCGCCGCCGAGGAGAACACGACGAACGCGGTCAGCGGGCGGTCCTGGGTGAGCTCGTGCAGGTTCCAGGCCGCGTCGACCTTCGGCCGCAGCACCGCCGTCACCCGTTCCGGGGTGAGGGAGGTGACGAGGCCGTCGTCGAGGACACCGGCGACGTGCACGACGGCGTCCACCGGGTGCGCGTCCAGCAGCGCGGCGGTCGCCTCGCGGTCGGCGGCGTCGCACGCCGCGAGCGTCACCTCCGCACCGAGAGCGGCCAGTTCGTCCCGCAGTTCCGTGGCCCCCGGCGCGCTTTCCCCGCGCCTGCTCGCGAGCACGAGGCGGGTGACCCCGTGCGCGGCGACCAGATGGCGGCTGACGGTGCGCCCCAGGGCACCGGTGGCTCCGGTGACCAGGACCGTGCTGTCGGGGGTGAAGGCGGCGGTGGGCCGGTCGCTGTGGGTGGGGGTGTGCCGGGTGAGGCGGGCGGCGTGGAGTTGCCCGCCCCGGATCAGGACCTGGGGTTCGCCCGTGGCGAGGGCGGCCTCCAGGAAGGCGGTGCCGTCGAGACTGCCGTCGGTGTCGGTGTCGGTGTCTGTGTCGGTGTCGATGAGGAGGAACTGTCCGGGGTTCTCGGCCTGTGCGGAGCGTACGAGGCCCCATACGGCGGCTCCCGCCGGGTCGGTGACGTCCTCGCCGGGCAGCGCCACGGCCCCGTTCGTCACCACCGCGAGCTTCGTCCCGTCCGCCAGCCGCGCCTGGACCTCCGCCAGCGCCCGTACGACGGCGGCGTGCGCCTCGGCGGCACTCACCCCCGGCTCGGAGCGCAGCACGGCGAACTCCGCCGCCGGGACCTGGGCCCCGCCGGGACGCGGTACGGCCGCCACCCACTCCACCCGGTACAGGTCCTGGGACCCGGCCCGCGGCACCTCGGTCAGCTCGCGCAGCGCCAGCGACTCGGCCGTCAGGACCGGCGCCCCCAGCGCGTCCGCGATCAGCACGGACACGGCACCGCCCGGCAGCGCACGCAGCCGCACCCGCACCCGGGACGCGCCCGAGGCGTGCAGCGCGACCCCCGACCAGGCGAACGGCAGCCGCGCCGTGGAGTCCTCCCCGGCCGCCCCCAGCACGTGCAGGGACGCGTCGAACAGCGCCGGGTGCAGCCCGAAGCCCTCGACATCGGTGCCCTCGGGCGGGGTGATCTCGGCGTACAGGTCGTCCCCGTCCCGCCAGGCGGCGGTCAGCCCCTGGAAGGCGGGCCCGTAGCCGAACCCGGCCTCGGCCAGCCCCTCGTAGAGCCCCTCGACGGGCAGCGGCTCGGCACCGGCCGGCGGCCACACCGCCAGGTTCTCGGACGGGACGGGAGCGGCGGTCGTGAGCAGACCGGTGGCGTGCCGCGTCCACACCCCCGCGCCGCCCTCGTCCCGGGTGTGCAGGGCGAACGTACGGCTGCCGCCCGCGTCCTCGCCGACCGTGATCTGGAACGCCACGCCCCCGCGCTCCGGGAGCACCAGCGGCGCCTCCAGGGCGAGGTCGTCGAGCAGTTCGCAGCCGACCTGGGCGCCGGCCGCGAGCGCCAGCTCCACGAACGCCGTGCCCGGCAGCAGCACCGCACCGCGCACCGCGTGCCCGGCCAGCCAGGGCTGTGCCTCCAGCGAGAGCCGCCCGGTGAAGACGACCCCGTCCGACTCCGGCGACCACACGGCCGCCCCGAGCAGCGGGTGCGCCGCCGTCTCCAGGCCGGCGCCGACGACGTTCGCCGCCCCGGCCTCGCCGTGCCACAACTCGGTGAAGTAGTCCTTCGCGTCCAGCCAGTAGCGGGTGCGCCGGAAGGCGTACGTCGGCAGGCCGTCGACCCGCCGGGCACCGATCGCCCCGAAGTGGGCCGCCCAGTCGACCCGCACCCCTGCGACATGCAGTCGCGCCACACCCCGCACCAGTTCCGGCGCCTCGTCGTGGTCGCGGCGCTGGGCGGCCACGAAGACGGCGTCCTCGGTGACGGCCGGTCCGAGGGCGGTGAGGACGGCGTCGGGGCCGATCTCCAGGTGGGTGGCGGCCGGGATGTGCGCCAACGCGTCGGTGAGCCTGACCGGTTTGCGGATGTGGTCGGTCCAGTAGGCGGCCGTGGTGAGTTCGTCGGTGACGACGTCGCCCGTGACCGTCGAAACGAAGGGGATCTGTGGCTGCTGGTACGTGAGTGATTCCGCGACCGCACGGAAGTCGTCGAGCACCGGCTCCATCAGCGGGGAGTGGAAGGCGTGGCTGACGGTGAGCTGTTTGGTCTTGCGGCCTTGGGCGGCGAAGTGTTCCGCGATGGCCCGTGCTTCCGCTTCGGCTCCGGATATGACGGTGGACTGGGGTGAGTTGAGGGCGGCGATGCCCACCTGCTCGGTGAGCAGTGGCAGGATCTCGTCCTCGGTCGCCTGTAGGGCGATCATGGCGCCGCCTGCGGGGAGGGCCTGCATGAGCCGTCCGCGTGCGGTGACCAGCCGTGCCGCGTCGTCCAGGGAGAAGACTCCGGCGACATGTGCGGCGGCGATCTCGCCGATGGAGTGCCCGGCGAGGTAGTCGGGGGTCACACCCCAGGACTCGACGAGCCGGTACAGGGCGACTTCGAAGGCGAACAGGGCGGGCTGGGTGTACTGGGTCTGGTTCAGCAGGTCAGCGTCCTCGCCCCACATCACCTCCCGCAACGGCCGCTCCAAGTGCGCATCGACGGCCGCGAACACGTCCTCCAGGGCCTGCGCGAACACGGGGTACGTGTCCGCCAACTCCCGCCCCATACCCGCCCGCTGCGCGCCCTGCCCCGTGAACAGGAAGGCAAGCTTCCCGCCCGTGACGCGTCCCCGGGCGGCCACACCGGGGAGGTTCCGGCCCTCGGTCAGCGCGTCGAGGCCGCGCAGCAGGGTCTGCGTGTCCCGGCCGGTGACGGCGGCGCGGTGGTCGAGGGCGGCGCGGGTGGTGGCCAGGGTGTGGGCCACGTCGGCGGGGGAGTGGTCCGGGTGGTCGGTCAGCCAGTCGCGGAGCTGCCGGGCCTGGGCGGGCAGCGCCTCGGCCGACTTGGCGGACACCAGCAGGGTCACCGGGAGCGGGGCGCCGCTGTCCGCGGTGTCCGCCTGGGTCTCGGTGGCCTCGGCGGGTGCCTGTTCGACGATGACGTGGGCGTTGGTGCCGCTCATGCCGAAGGAGGAGACGCCGGCGCGGCGGGGGCGGCCGGTGTCGGGCCAGGCGCGGGACTCGGTCAGGAGGCGGACCGCTCCCGACTCCCAGTCGACGTGCGGGGTGGGCTCGTCGACGTGGAGGGTCCTGGGCAGGACGCCCTCGCGGATGGCCATGACCATCTTGATGACACCGCCGACACCCGCGGCGGCCTGGGCGTGGCCGATGTTCGACTTGAGCGAGCCCAGCCACACCGGCCGGTCCTCGGGCCGGTTCTGCCCGTAGGTGGCCAGGAGCGCCTGCGCCTCGATGGGGTCGCCCAGCGTCGTCGCGGTGCCGTGGGCCTCGACCGCGTCGACGTCCTCGGCGGCGAGTCCGGCCGTGGCGAGCGCCTGCTGGATTACCCGCTGCTGCGCGGGTCCGCTCGGCGCCGACAGGCCGTTGCTCGCACCGTCCTGGTTGATGGCGGAGGAACGCAGCACCGCGAGCACGGGGTGGCCGTTGCGGCGGGCGTCGGAGAGCCGTTCCAGCAGCAGGAGGCCGACGCCCTCGCCCCACCCTGTCCCGTCGGTGGCGCCCGCGAAGGAGCGGCAGCGGCCGTCCTTCGACAGGCCCCGCTGCCGGCTGAACTCCACGAAGAGTTCCGGGCTGGCCATGACGGTGACGCCGCCGGCCAGGGCGAGGTCGACCTCGCCGGTGCGCAGCGCCTGCGCGGCCAGGTGCATGCCGACCAGGGACGACGAGCACGCCGTGTCGACGGTGACCGCCGGGCCCTCGAAGCCGTACGTGTACGACACCCGGCCGGAGGCGATGGCGCCGGTGCCGCTGTTGGCGGCGTAGTCGTGGGACATGACGCCCGCGTAGACGCCGGTGGCGGAGCCCTTGAGGGTCGCGGGGTCGATGCCGGCCCGTTCGAACACCTCCCAGGAGGTCTCCAGGAGCAGCCGCTGCTGCGGGTCGATCGCCTCGGCCTCGACCGGGCTGATGCCGAAGAAGTCCGCGTCGAAGTCGCCCGCGTCGTAGACGAACCCGCCCTCGCGGACGTAGGTCGTGTGCGGCCGGCCGCCGTCCGGGTCGTAGAGCTGTTCGAGGTCCCAGCCGCGGTCGGCGGGGAACGGACCGACGGCGTCGGTGCCTTCGGCGACCAGCCGCCACAGGTCCTCGGGCGAGCGCACGTCGCCCGGGTAGCGGCAGGCCATCGCGACGATCGCCACCGGCTCGTCGTCGCCCGAGCCGCCGCGGGCCGCGGGCGCCGCGACCGCGGCGGCGGCCTGGTCGCCGCAGGTCTCGGTCACCAGGTGCCGGGCGAGCGCGGTCGGGTTGGGGTGGTCGAAGACCACGGTGACGGGCAGCCGTACGCCCGCCGCCTCGCCGAGCCGGTTGCGCAGTTCGACCGCGCTGAGCGAGTCGAAGCCCAGCTCGCGGAAGGCGCGTTCGGCCTCGACCTCGTCGGGGGAGCCGTAGCCGAGGACCGCTGCGACCTTCTGGCGTACGAGGTCGAGGGCCGCCGCGACGCGCTCGGCCTCGGGCAGCCGCAGCAGTCGCTCGGCGAAGGAGCCCGCGGCCGAGGCGGCCTGGGCGGCGGCGCCGCGGCGCACGGCCGGCACCAGCGCGGTGAAGATCGGCTGCGGGGCGGCGTCGTCGGCGCGGATCCCGGCGAGGTCGAACCGGGCCGGCACCAGCAGGGCGGCGTCCGAGGCGGTGGCGGCGTCGAACAGGGCGAGGCCCTGCTCGTCGGCGAGGCCGAGCAGCCCGTTGCGGGACATGCGGCCGCGGTCGGTGTCGTCCAGGGCGCCGGTCATGCCGCTGGCCTGGCTCCAGAAGCCCCAGGCGAGGGACTGCCCGGCGAGCCCCGCGGCCCTGCGGTGGGCGGCGAGGGCGTCGAGGAAGGCGTTGGCGGCGGCGTAGTTGCCCTGGCCGGGGGCGCCGATGACGCCGGCCGCCGAGGAGAACAGCACGAACGCGGTCAGGTCCGGGCCCGCGGTCAGCTCGTGCAGGTTGAGCGCGGCGTCGGCCTTCGCGGCGAGGACCCGGTCCACGCGCTCGGGGGTGAGCGAGGAGAGCGTCCCGTCGTCGAGGACACCGGCGGCGTGCACCACGCCGGTCAGCGGACGGTCGGCCGGGACGGTGTCCAGGACGGCGGCGAGCGCCCGGCGGTCGGCCGCGTCGCAGGCGGCCACGGTCGCCTCGGCGCCCAGTTCGGCCAGTTCGGCCACCAGTTCCGCCGCCCCGGGGGCGTCGGGACCGCGCCGCCCGAGCAGCAGCAGGTGCCGTACGCCGTGTTCGCGGGCCAGGTGCCGGGCGACGAGCCGGCCGAGCATGCCGGTGCCGCCCGTGATCAGGACCGTGCCCTGCGGGCCGAACGCGGGCCGGGACCCGGTCTCGCCGGTGGGGACGGCGCGCGCCAGCCGGGCGGCGCGGACCGTGCCGCCGCGCACGGCGACCTGCGGCTCACCGCAGGCGAGGACCGCGCCGAGCACGTCGTCGAGCGCCGTGTCCTCGTCGAGGTCGGCCAGGACGAAGCGGTCCGGGTGCTCGGACTGCGCCGAGCGCACCAGGCCCCACACGGCGCCGCCGGCCAGATCGGTGACCGCTTCGCCGTCGGTGGCGACCGCGCCCCGGGTGACCACGACCAGGCGGGACGTCTCCAGCCGTTCGTCGGAGATCCACTGTTGCAGTACGTCGAGGACGTGGTGGACGGCGGCGTGCACGGCCTCGGTGCTGTTGCCCTCTTCGGTGGCCAGGACGACGACGTCCGGTACGGCGGCCCCCGGCCCGCCCGCCTCGGGCAGGCGCAGGTCCGGCCAGTCGGTCCAGGGGACCGGTCCGGCCGGGGAGCCCTGCGCGGCGGCGGGCTGCCAGGTGATCCGGTACAGGGAGTCGACGCGGCGCGGTGCCGCGGCGCCCGCGAGGGGGCGCAGGACGAGCGAGTCGACGCTGACCACCGGAGCGCCGGACGCGTCCACGGCGGTCAGCGCGACCTCGCCGGCGCGCACCGGGGTCAGCCGCACCCGCAGTGTGCGGGCGCCGGACGCGTGCAGTCGCACGCCCGACCAGGCGAAGGGCAGGGCCGCCTCGTCGCCGACCGCGTCGGTGAGGGCGACGGCGTGCAGGGCGGAGTCGAGCAGCGCGGGGTGCAGTCCGAAGCGTTCCGCGGAGGTGGTGTCGGCGAGCGCGACCTCGGCGTACACGTCGTCGCCCGCGCGCCAGGCGGCGGTCAGCCCCTGGAACTGCGGTCCGTAGCGCAGTCCTGCCCCGGCGAGATCCGGGTAGAGCGCGGAGACGTCCAGCGGTTCGGCGTCGCGCGGCGGCCACTCGGACGGCCCGGACACGGGCGCGGGCGCGGCGGCGGTGGCGGTGGCGAGCGTGCCGGTGGCGTGCCGGGTCCACGGCTCGTCCGGGTCGGCCTGCTCGGGCCGGGAGTGGATGCTCAGGGCGCGGCGGCCGCTGTCGTCCGGGCCGCCGACGACGACCTGGAGCTGCACCGCCTCGCCGGCGCCCGGCACCAGCGGCGCGTTCAGGGTGAGTTCGTCCAGCAGGCCGCAGCCGACCTGGTCGCCCGCGCGCACCGCGAGTTCGACGAATCCGGTGCCGGGGAAGAACACGGCGTCCTGGACCACGTGGTCGGCGACCCAGGGCTGGGTGTGCGCGGACAGCCGCCCGGTGAGGGTCACGCCGCCGTCCTCCGGGGCCACCACGACCGCGCTCAGCAGCGAGTGCCCGGCGGCCGACAGACCGGCCGAGACGACGTCACCGGCCGCGCCCGGCGCCGGCTCCAGCCAGTAGCGCCGGTGCTGGAAGGCGAACGTCGGCAGCTGGACGCGCCGCCCGGGCCGTCCGGCGAGCAGCGGGGAGAAGTCCACGGCCGCGCCGTGCGCGTAGGCCTCGGCGAGTGAGGCGGCGAACCGGGTCAGGCCGCCCTCGCCGCGGCGCAGCGACCCGACGGCCACCGCGTTCGCCCCGGCGTCGGCGAAGGTCTCCGCCACCCCGAGCTTGAGGATGGGGTGCGGGCTGGCCTCGACGAACACGGAGAACCCGGCGGCGAGCAGGGCGCGGGTGGCGTCCTCGAACAGGACGGTCTGGCGCAGGTTGGTGTACCAGTACTCGGCGCCCATCACGGTGGTGTCGATGAGGTCGCCGGTGACGGTGGAGTAGAAGGCGACGTCGGCGGGGCGCGGCGCGACCGGCGCGAGGACGTCGAGGATGCGTTCCCTCACGTTCTCGACGAAGACCGAGTGGGAGGCGTAGTCGACGGGGATCATCCGGGCCCGTACGCCCTCGCCCTCCAGGGTGCCGCGCAGCTCCTCCAGCGCGTCGACGTGCCCGCACACGACGGTGGATCCCGGCCCGTTGACCGCGGCCAGGGAGAGTTTGCCCGGCCAGTCCCCGATGCGCCGGGCGGCCTCCCGGGCGGGCAGGCCGACCGACATCATGCCGCCCAGGCCCGCGAGTTCGTCGCGGATGACCTTGCTGCGCAGGGCCACGACGCGGGCGCCGTCCTCGACGGTGAGCGCCCCGGCCACGGTGGCGGCGGCGATCTCGCCCTGCGAGTGGCCGACGACGGCACCGGGCCGCACACCGAAGGACTCCCACAGCCGGGCCAGCGACACCATCACCGCCCACAGCACTGGCTGCACGACGTCGACCTCGTCGAAGGTGGGCGCGCCGGGCCGCTCGCGCAGCACGTCGAACAGGTCCCAGTCGGTGAACTGCCGCAGCGCTTCGGCGCACTCGGTCATCGACGCGGCGAACGCGGGAGCCGTCTGAAGGAGTTCGACGGCCATGCCCGCCCACTGCGAGCCCTGCCCGGGGAAGACGAAGACCGGCGGCGCGTCGCCCACGACGGTGCCGCGCACGACGTTCGCGGACTCGCCGCCCTCGGCGAGGGCCCCGAGAGCGCCGAGGAGTTCGCTGCGGCCGGCGCCGAGCGCCACCGCACGGTGTTCCAGACCGGCCCGCCCGGTGGCCAGCGCGTGCGCCACGTCGCGTACGTCGTCCTCGGCCGTGGAGTTGTCCGTAGAGGTGTCCGGGGAGGTGTCCGAGGAGGTGTTCTCGGAGTGAGCGTGCGCGTCGCCGGACAGCGCGGCGTGCAGGCGCGCGGCCTGCGCGGCGAGTCCGGAGCCGCTGCGGGCGGAGACCACCCAGGGCACCACCGCGCCCGCCGGGGCCGCGGCGCCCGCCGGAGCCGCGTCCGGTGCGCCGGCGGCGGACGGCGGGGCGGCTTGCGGGGCGGGCTCCTCGGGCGCCTCCTCGATGATGACGTGCGCGTTGGTGCCGGAGACGCCGAAGGAGGAGACGCCGCCGCGCCGCGGCCGGCCGTCCTCGGTGTGCCAGGGCCGCGCCTCGGTGAGCAGTTCGACGCGGCCCGCGTCCCAGTCGACGTGTGTGGTGGGCCGCTCGATGTGCAGGGTCTTGGGCATCACGCCGTTGCGGATGGCCATGATGGTCTTGATGACACCGGCGACCCCGGCGGCGGCCTGGGTGTGCCCGATGTTCGACTTCAGGGAGCCCAGCCACAGCGGCCGGTCCTCGGGCCGGTTCTGCCCGTAGGTGGCGAGCAGCGCCTGCGCCTCGATGGGGTCGCCCAGGGTGGTGCCGGTGCCGTGCGCCTCGACGAGGTCGACGTCGGACGTGGTCAGCCCGGCGCCTGCCAGCGCCTGCCGGATGACGCGCTGCTGGGAGGGCCCGTTGGGTGCGGTGAGCCCGTTGCTCGCGCCGTCCTGGTTGACGGCGGAGGAGCGCACCACCGCGAGCACGGGGTGGCCGTTGCGGCGGGCGTCGGAGAGCCGTTCCAGCAGCAGCAGGCCGGCGCCCTCGCCCCAGCCGGTGCCGGCCGCGTCGTCGGAGAAGGCCTTGCAGCGGCCGTCGAAGGAGAGGGCGCCCTGGCGGCTGAAGGCGACGAAGACGCCGGGCGTGGAGATGACCGCGGCGCCGCCGGCCAGGGCGAGCGAGCACTCCCCGGCGCGCAGTGCCTGGGCCGCCAGGTGCAGGGTGACCAGCGAGGACGAGCAGGCGGTGTCGACCGTGACGGCCGGGCCCTCCAGGCCGAGGGTGTAGGAGACGCGTCCGGCGAGGACGGCGGCGGCCGTGGCGGTGGCGCCGTAGTCGGCGACGGCGTCGGGGTTCTGGGCATGGACGTACTCGTAGTCCTGGGCGCCGGTGCCCGCGTAGACGCCGACGCGTTCGCCGCTCAGGGCGTGCGGGTCGAGCCCGGCGCGTTCGCAGGCCTCCCAGGCCAGTTCGAGCAGCAGGCGCTGCTGGGGGTCCATCGCCACCGCCTCGCGGGGCGAGATGCCGAAGAAGGCCGCGTCGAAGTCGGCGGCCTCGTGGACGAAGCCGCCCACCCGCACGGCGGTGCGGCCGGGGCCGTCCGCGGCGAAGAGCGCGTCCAGGTCCCAGCCCCGGTCGGTGGGGAACTCACCGATGGCGTCGCGGCCTTCGGCGACCAGCCGCCACAGGTCTTCGGGACCGGCGACGCCACCGGGGTAGCGGCAGCTCATGCCGATGACGGCGATCGGCTCCTGGCCGGCCGTCTCGACCTCCTGGAGTCGCTTGCGGGTCTGCGCCAGGTCGGCGGTGACCGCCTTGAGGTAATCGAGCAGCTTCTGGTCGTTCGACATCGGTGATCACCAATCTCCGGGCGGGCGGGGGCGGCGGCGTGTTCAGTCCAGGCCGGCGGTGGCCAGCACCACCCGCATCCGGCGTTCGGCCAGGTCCGGGTCGGGGAACAGGCCCAGCCCGTCGGCGAGCCGGTACACCTGGGCCAGGTGCGGGACCGAACGGGCGGACTGCTCGCCCCAGACCATCCGGAAGTGGTCCTGGTGACCGGAGAGCCAGGCGAGGAAGACGAACCCGGTCTTGAAGAAGCGCATGGTCAGCGCGTTGCCTTCGAACAGGTGCTGGGCGAGCGGGAGCGTCGTGCGCAGCTCCTTCGTGAAGCCCGCGGTGTCGCCGTCGTCCAGGGCGCGGAAGGCCTCGGCGACGACCGGCGCGAGCGGGTCGAAGACGGAGGCGAGAGCGTCGCTGTGGCCGTGCTCGTCGCCGGCGATCAGCTCGGGGAAGTCGGTGATGTCGCCGTTGTAGACGTGCACGCCGGCGGGGACGCGGCGGCGCAGTTCGATCTCCTGCTCGCGGCCCAGCGGCCACACCTTGACGCCGTCGACGCGGTCGACGTTGTCGGTGACGACGGCGAGGAACGCCTCCAGGGCCTTGTCCCATTCGGTGTAGCCCCAGTAGCCGGTCAGCCGGGGGTCGGACTCCGGCAGCACCCAGTGCAGGATCACCTTGCGCTCGGCCTGGCCGAGCAGCCGCTCGTAGACGCGGGCGTAGTCGTCGGGGCCCTGGGCGACCGCGGGCAGTTGCGGGCTGGCCATGATGATCAGTTCGGCGCCCGCGTCCTGGACGGTCTCGATCTGCTCCTCGTAGGCGGCGACGACCGCGTCCAGGGTGTGCGGACGCATCGGGTCGAGCTGGTCGGTCCACACGCCGCCGCCGATGCGTCCGCCGACCGCCTTGGCCTCGGCGGCGGAGCGGCGTATCAGCTCGGCGGAGGTGGCCCAGTCCAGGCCCATGGCCCGGTTCTGGGTGTCGAGCGCCTCGGCCAGCGCGAAGCCGTGCGCCCAAAGGTGGCGGCGGAAGGCGAGGGTGGCGTCCCAGTCCAGGGCGGGCGCGGTGAAGGGCTCCCAGCCCATCAGGAGCGGGGAGTTGGACGCGAGCGGGTCGGCCACCACGTGTGCGGTGGAGAACACCGCCCGGCTGCGGACGGGGTCGGCCGAGGGTGTGAACACCCGGGGCGTGGTCCGCGGCTGATGCGCCGTCAGTGTGCCGTCGTATTCCGGAAGTTCGATCACGGATGTGGCTCCAAGACTCGATCGGCGATGGCCTCGGCCGCGTGCTGAAGGCGCGGTCTTTCCGCCACATTCAAGCCGCGTGCGCCGGGAGATCTCCACCGCTGACGCCCCCTGAAAACACCCCTGAACTCCTCGCCCGGGCCCGGTAGGGGTGCTCTGGGGCGCCCCGGGCTGGCTACGGTCGGCGAGTCGTGCACACCCCTGTCACCGACCAGGAAACGGAGTGAAGATGAGCCCTCGTCCGCCCATTCTCGTGGGGACCCTCCATCCACGGCTGCTGGTCGACGACTTCGCCGCCTGCTTCCGCTTCTACGACGCCGTGCTCGGCGAACTGTGCGGTGCCAAGGTCGCCGAGGGCGTCCCGCAGGGGCCGTACGCCCGCTGGAACGTCGAGGAGGAGCCGGTGCTCGCGCTCATCGACCGCGCGGCCATGCGCACCATGCTCGACGTGCGCGAGGGCGCGGCCGACACCGCGCTGCTCTGCCTGCGCCTCGACGACGTCACGGCGGCGCAGAGCCTGTGCGAGGAGTACGGCGCCACGGTCGTCGCCGAGGCGGCGCCGCAACCCGAGTGGGGCCCGGAGACCGTGCTGGCCTACGTCCGTGATCCGGCGGGCCACCTGATCGAACTGCAGGCGTCGCCGGACTGACCCGTGCGGGCCGGTCCGGCGGCGTCCGGAGCCAAGTTACCGGAGCGGAAGGCCGGTGCCATGAGCGCAGATGTCCCACAGGGCGGCCGCGGTGGCGGTGTCCTCCGCGGTGGCGCCCGGGTCGGTGCGGCGGCCGTCCTTGTAGTACTCGCCGCGCAGCGGCGTGTCGGTGCCGGCCAGGTGGAGCAGGGTGTCGACGCCCTTGTCGGGGGTGCCGACGAACCGCTCCACGGTCCCGCGCAGCGGGCTGTTGGTCAGCAGCCGCTCCCGCCACAGTCCGCGGGCCAGCCCGCCGACGAAGACACCCGGGTGGAAGTCGGCGACCCCGACCTCCGGGTGGCGGCGGGCGTACTCGCGGGTCAGCAGCGCGAGCGCGAGCTTGCTGTCGGCGTAGGCCTCGTACGGCTCGTACTTGGCCTTGCCGTTGACGTTCTCCGGATCGATCTGGCGGCGGCCCTCGATGGTCTGCGACGAGGTGACCACCACCCGGCCGCCGCTGTCGCGCAGCCGCTCGGTCAGCAGCCTGGTCAGCAGGTAGGGGGCCAGCGCGTTGACCTGGAAGGTCTCCTCGAAGCCGTCCTTGGTGACCGTGTGCTTGGCCATGATGCAGCCGGCGTTGCTGACCAGCACATCGATCCGGGGGCAGCGGTCGAGGAGCACCTTGGCCAGCCGGCGCACCTCGGTCAGCTCCGAGAAGTCGGCGGTCAGCGGGTCCACGCCCAGTCCGGCGGCGACGGCCGCGGTCTTCTGTGCCGAACGTCCGACCGGTACCACGTTGGCTCCGGCAGCGTGCAGACGGCGTACCGCCGCCTCGCCGAGGCCCGAGCTGGCACCGGTCACGACCACAGTCTTGCCCTGCAGGTTCATGGCTTTCTCCGTTCTCGGACTGGCGCTGGGCAGATCACTTCTTCGTCCACCAAGCATCTATACATCCGTACTATACAGGAGTCTGAGACGTGCGTATAGATACACCCCCCACAACGCCCGTCACGACCAAGGCGGGACGCCGGGAGTGGATCGGGTTAGCCGTACTGATCCTCCCGGTGCTGCTGGTGTCCATGGACATCACCGTCCTCTACTTCGCGCTCCCGTCGATCTCGGCGAGCCTGCACCCCTCCGGCACCCAGCAGCTGTGGATGATCGACATCTACGGCTTCGTCCTGTCCGGGCTGCTCATCACCATGGGCGGCGTCGGCGACCGCATCGGACGCAGGCGCCTGCTCGTCCTCGGCAGCATCGTCTTCGGCGGCGCCTCGGCGCTCGCCGCGTTCGCCGGCTCGCCCGCCGTGCTCATCGCGGCGCGCGCGCTCCAGGGCGTCGGCGGCGCCACCCTCATGCCCTCCACCCTCGGGCTGATCCGCAACATGTTCCACGACGCCGGACAGCGCCGGAACGCGATCGCGGTGTGGACCGTCGGCATGGGCATGGGCTCGGCCATCGGACCGGTCCTGTCGGGCCTGCTGCTCACCAAGTTCTGGTGGGGCTCGATCTTCCTGGTCAACCTGCCGTTCATCGCGGTCCTGCTGCTCGCGCTGCCGCTGCTCGTGCCCGAGTACCGCGACCGCGCCACCCGCCTGGACCTGCCGTCCGCCCTGCTCTCCATGGGCGCGGTCCTGCCCACCGTGTGGGCGCTGAAGAAGTTCGCCGCCGACGGCTTCTCCGTGACCCCGGCCGTGTCCGTGGCCGTCGGTGTCGTCCTCGGCGTCGCGTTCGTACTGCGCCAGCGCACCCACGCGCACCCGATGATCGACCTCACCCTGTTCCGCAGGCGCGGCTTCGGCCCGTCCATGAGCTGCAACGTGGTGGCCTACTTCACCATGGTCGGCTTCGGCATCTTCACCACGCAGTACCTCATGGAGGTGCTGCGGATGAGCCCGCTCGAAGCCGCCCTGTGGACCCTGGCCAGCCCCGTGGCGATCATGTTCTTCGCGCCCGTCGCGGTGAAGACGGCCAGTGTGGTCCGCCCGGCCTACGTCATCGTCGCCGGGTTCCTCATCGCGGCGACCGGCTGCTTCCTGGTCACCCGGCTCGGCACCGACCGCAACATCCCGCTGATCATCAGCGGCACCGTGTGCATGGGCGTGGGCGTGGTCATCTCCAACACCATCGTCACCGACCAGATCATGGGCTACACCTCCGAGGCACAGTCCGGGCGGGTCTCCGCCATGCTCCAGACCTGCCAGGAACTCGGCGGCGCCCTCGGTGTCGCGGTGCTCGGCAGCATCGGCGCCTCGGTCTTCGGCAACACCATGGACCGCACCATCCCCGCGGGCCTGCCCGACGGCGCCCTGGACGCCTCCCGCCAGACCCTCGGCGGAGCGCACAACTACTCCATGACCCTGAAGGAACCCCAGGCCGGGCACCTGTTCCACACCGCCCAGGAGGCCTTCGTCAAATCCCTCACCCCGGCGGGCCTCACCGCCATCGGCGTCCTCGCCGTCATGTCCGTCTTCGTACTGATCTCCCTGCGGCACGTGGTCCCCGCGGCCCCGGCCGCACCCGCCGCGCAGGAGACGGACACCGAACGCGAACACACCCCCGCGGCGGCCTGACCGGCCCGACCGCGAGAGCCCGTACGCGCCCCGGACACCACGACCTGGTGCCCGGGGCGCCGCGCTGCTCCTCCCTCAAGCCGCTTCCAGTCGAAGCCGCTTCCAGTCGAAGGCGCTTCCCGTCGAAGACGCTCCTCTCGAAGCCGCTTCCGTGCAGTTGCTCCCCCTAAAGTCGCCTGCCCGCGCCGGTTAGGGGGCCCCGATCCGGGCCCGCGGGGCCGGGTTCGCAGTAAGAAGGACGGCGGACCCACCCGCGTACGGCACGTTTGCGCCGGCGGGACCCCACCGAACCGGACGAGCGAACCGGACGAGCGAAGGAGCCAGGCATGGGCCGGGTTACGGGCAAGGCAGTCCTCATCACCGGAGCGGCACGCGGCCAGGGCCGCAGCCACGCCGTCCGGCTGGCCGAGGAGGGCGCCGACATCATCGCGATCGACATACCCTCCGACACCGGCATCACCGAATACCCGATGGCCACCGCCGACGAACTGGCCGAGACCGCCCGCCTGGTGGAGAAGACCGGGCGCCGGGCGATCGTCCGCCAGGCCGACGTGCGCGACCGCGCCGCGCTGCGCACGGCCATCGACGAGTCCGTCGCCGAACTCGGCCGCCTCGACGCCGTCGTCGCCAACGCCGGCATCCTGCCGATCGGCGCCCACCGCCCGATCGAGGCCTTCACCGAGACCGTCGACACCAACCTCACCGGCGTCCTCAACACCGTGCACGCCGCACTGCCGCACCTCGGCGAGGGCGGCTCCGTCGTCGTCACCGGATCCGCCGCCGGCCTCATGCCCGGCCACGGCGACGTCGCCCAGGCGGGCCCCGGCTTCGCCGCCTACAAGTACGCCAAGCGCACCCTGGTCGACTTCGTGAACACCCTGGCCGTCCAGCTCGGTCCCACCGGCCGCCGGATCAACGCCGTCCACCCGACCAACGTGGACACGGCCATGGTGCAGAACGACGCCATGTACCGGGCCATCCGCCCCGACCTGGAGAACCCCGGCCGCGAGGAGGCCGAACAGGGCTTCGTCGCCATGCACTCCATCGCCGTCCCCTACGTCGCCCCGGCCGACGTCTCCCACGCCGTGGTGTACCTCGCCTCCGACGAGTCCCGCTACGTCACCGGCCTGCACCTCAAGATCGACGCGGGCGCCCTGGTCAAGGCCGGACTGTGACACCGCGCGCCGCCCGGTGAGAGGGGCGGTTGTAAGGGGCCGTTAGGGGTTCTTGCCCGGCGGCCCCTTCACCACACTGGGCCGCATGGAGACTGACAACCGGACGAAAAGCGCCCTGGTGTTCCCAGGAATGGGGCCCTCACCGTTCGCCGAAGTCGGCAAGTTCATGCTGGTCAACCCGTTCGCCCGGAAGCTGGTCGCGGAGGCCGACGACACCCTCGGCCGCTCCCTCTTCGACGGCTTCCGCGAGGCGGAGGGCGACTACTCCGTCGCCGCCCAGCTCGCCTTCTTCGTGAACTGCCTCGCCCTCGCCGCATGGGCCGAACACGAATTCGGTGTCGAGCCCTCCTACGTGACCGGCCCCAGCTTCGGCGGCAAGGCCACCGCCGTACGCTCCGGCGCCCTGTCCTTCGCCGACGGCGTCCGCCTCACCGAGCGGTTCGCCCACACCCTCGACGCGTTCTTCGCCGAGGAGTACCCCGAAGAGGTCGCCACCCAGTCCTTCGCCCGCACCCCGCGCGCCGTGCTCGACGAGATCCTCGCCGAACTCACCGCGCGGGACGAGTGGCACGACGTCACCTGCGTGGTCGACGAGGACTTCGCGATGGTCACCCTGCGCGCCTCCCGGCTGGAATGGCTCCAGCAGCGGCTGCGCGCGGCGGGCGGACTGCCCCTCTACGTCATGCGCCCGCCCATGCACTCGGCCGCCTTCGCGGGACTGCGCCGCCGGGCCGCCGTCGAGGTGATGGACGGCCTGGAGTTCCGCGACCCCACCCTCGCCGTCGTCTCCGACCAGGACGGCACCGTGCTGACCACCGGGGAGGAGGTCAGGGACCTGCTGCTCGACTGCTGCGTCCGCGCGGTCGCCTGGCCCACCGCACTCGGCTCCCTGCACGACCGGGGCGTCGGCACGCTCTACGTCGCCGGCCAGGACGCCCTGTTCGGCCGCGTCGGCGCCGCCTCGAAGAACTTCCGCGTCGTCTCGGCCAACCCCCGCCTGGCCCTGCGCCCCAAACGCCGCCGCCCCCTGGCGGCTTGAGGCACGCACCCCTTTCGCCCTGTCGCCCTGGCGGCTGAAGGCCCGCCGGCGGCTCGGCGCACAGGCGCCCCGGCGGCTTGAGGGCCCCTGGCCCGACGCCATCCGGCGCCCCCGACCGGGCGCGTCCCGTCTCGGCCCGGCGCGAACCCTCTTCGCCCGGCCCGGCGCGAACCCTCTTCGCCGGGCCCGGCGCGCACCTCTCCGCCCGGCCCGGTGCGAACCGTCCCCGCCCGGCCCGGTCCCGTTCGGACTGGAACGGCCGGGAAGGGCGGGGAGGAGCGAGGACCGGTCCAGAACGATCGGCGCGCGTGTCCCGGGTATCGCCGCGTCCCCCTACGGAGAAAGCGCGCGTGTCCCGGGCATCGCCGCGTCCCCTACGGAGGAACCATGACCCAGCACCACCACCCCGGTGGCCTGCACGAACGCTTCCTGCGCGGACTGGCCCTGTCCGCCGACCGCCCCGCCCTGCGCATCGGCTCCGAGACGATCACCTACCGGGACCTGCACCACCAGGCCCTCACCTGGGCGGGCTCCCTCGGCGAGGCGCGGACCGTCGGCGTCCTCGCGGGCAAGACCGTCACCGCGTACGCGGGCATCCTCGGCACCCTGTACGCCGGTGCCACCGTCGTCCCCCTGCACCCCGACTTCCCTGCCGCCCGCACCCGGCACATGCTCGAACTGTCCGGCGCCACCGCCGTGATCGCCGACGACCGCGGCCGGGCGGTGCTGGCGGGCCTCGGCGACGACCTGCCCGCCCTGGTGGTCGCCGAGCCGGACCCGGCCCGCGTCCTGAGCGGACCCCGCCCCGGCACCTCGCCCGCCGACACCGCCTACATGCTGTTCACCTCGGGCTCCACCGGCCGCCCCAAGGGCGTGCCGATCAGCCAGGGCAGCACCCGCCACTACTTCGAACTCCTCGACAAGCGCTACGACTTCACACCGGACGACGTCTTCTCGCAGACCTTCGACCTGAACTTCGACTGCGCGATGTTCGACCTGTTCTGCGCCTGGGGCAGCGGCGCGACCGTCGACGTCACCCCCCAGACCGCCTACCTCGACCTGCCGGCCTACCTCGCCGGGCACGGCGTCACCGTCTGGTTCGCCACGCCCAGCGCCATCTCCCTGGCCCGCCGCATGAACGGGCTCGCGCCGGGCTCCCTGCCCGGCCTGCGCTGGAGCTTCTTCGCGGGCGAGGCCCTGCGCGCCCACGACGCCGCCGACTGGCAGGCAGCCGCGCCCTCCTCCACCCTGGAGAACATCTACGGCCCCACCGAGCTGACCGTGACCATCACCGGCCACCGCTGGGACCCGGCGACCTCGCCGGAACGCTGCGTCAACGGCCTGGTGCCCATCGGCCGGGTGCACGAGGGCCACGACCACGTCCTGGTCGACGGCGACGACCGGGAGACACCCGTCGAGGGCGAACTCCTCATCACCGGGCCGCAGACGTCGGCCGGCTACCTCGACCCCGCCGACGACGCCGGCCGCTTCGTGGAGCGGGCCGGACGCCGCTGGTACCGCACCGGGGACCGGGTGCGCCGGCTGGCCGACGGCGAACTGGTCTACCTGGGACGCCTGGACTCCCAGGTGCAGCTCCAGGGCTGGCGGGTCGAACTGGCCGAGGTGGAGCACGTCCTGCGCTCCTGCGAGGGCGTCGAGGAAGTGGTGGCCGTCGGCGCCCCGACCGCCTCCGGCACCGAACTCGTCGTCTACTACACCGGCGAGCCCCGTCCCGCCTCCCGCTTCGCCCGCGCCCTGCGCGAACTGCTTCCCAAGGGCATGCTGCCGCGCCACTACCAGCACCTGGCCGACTTCCCCCTCAACTCCAACCGTAAGGTGGACCGCAAGGAACTCACCCGGCGCGCCGCCGACCTGCTCGAACGCCCCGCCCAGCGGACCGGGGCCGCCCTGGCGCCGGGCGCCGCCGGCTGACCGTCCGGGCTCCGGGGCGGCGGTGACACGGTCCCGGGGGCGGCGGCCCCCGCGCGGCGGCACACCACCCCCGGGCGCGGCCCGGACCGTGAACCCCGGATCACGAACCGCGGACCGCGCTCGCCACACTGCGCTCGCCGGGCCGCGCACTCCGGGGCGCGCACGCCGGACCGCACATCAGGCCATGAGCCTCAGACCATGAACCCGCCGTCCACGGCGATCGCGGTCCCGGTGATGAACCGGCCGCCCTCCCCGGCGAGATGGGCTACGGTCGTGGCGATCTCGTTGGGAGTGCCGTAGCGGCCCACCGCCGTCATGGCGGCCTGCATCTCGCCGCCGGGTCCCTCGGCCGGGTTCATCTCCGTGTCCGTGGGCCCGGGCTGGACGAGCACCGCCGTGATGCCCTGCCCGCCCAGGTCGCGGGCCAGGCCCTTCGTCATGCCGGTGAGCGCGGCCTTCGTCATCGCGTACAGGGTCATGCCGGGGGAGGAGACTCGCTCGGTCACACAGGTGCCGATACTGATGATGCGGCCGCCCGGGCCCATGTACGCCGATGCCGCCTGCGCCGCCAGGAACGGGCCGCGCGCGTTGACGGCGAGGGCCCGGTCCAGCTCCTCCGTCGTCACCGCCTCCAGCGGCCCCCAGGGCAGCACGCCCGCGTTGTTGACAAGGATGTCGAGGCCGCCGAAGACCTCGGCCGTGTGGTCGACCGCGGCGCGCACCGCGGTCGGATCCGCGCTGTCGGCCTTGAGGGCGAGCGCCGTGCCGCCGTCCGCGGTGATCTCCGTGGCCACCTTCTCGGCGGCTTCCGCGTCGCGGTGGTAGGTGAGGGCGACCGACGCGCCGTCGGCCGCGAGCCGTTTGGAAACAGCCGCACCGATGCCGCGGCTGCCGCCGGTCACCAGTGCCACTTTTCCGGCCAGTTCAGACATGGGGGGTTCTCCGTTTCGTGTTCGTCCGCGCAGGGGCAACGAAGCCGGACCAGGGCTGATCGCCCCCTCGAAGGCAAACACTCGGCAATGTCCGGGTCAAGGCGGCCCCGGACGCGGCGAAGCCCGGGGCCGGGACAGGGGTTGCGGCCGGGCGGCAGTGCGGCCCGGGCGCACGCGCGGCCGTTCCGGCCGTGCCCTGTCGTCGAATTCCCGCACACACGACGGTGGCCGGGGTCACCCCTGACCCCGGCCACCGTGGACCGCCGTACTGCACAACCGATCGAGGCCCGATCGAGCCGCGCTCGTCCCCGTACCGCCCGCGCCGCCCGCGAGTCCCCCTTCTCCAGCGAAATTCGAGCGGTCACTGAGACGGTCTCCACGCAAGGCCCGCAGACGCCTTGGTGACGTGCGCCCGGGCGGCGGCGGGTCCGACGAGACCGTCAGTCCGCAGCAGTGAGGGAGCCCCCGTATGCACTGGTACACCGATGTCTTCGCGAAGTACGCCGTTTTCGAGGGCAGGGCGCGGCGCCAGGAGTACTGGATGTTCATGCTGATCAACTTCGTGATCGCATGCGCCCTGACCAGCCTTGAGACCGGAGTCGGCATCAGGCCCGCGCTCTCGGGCGCCTACTCGCTCGTGGTGCTGCTGCCCCTCATGGCCGCGGCCGTGCGGCGACTGCACGACACCGGCCGCACCGGCTGGTGGCTGCTCATCGCCCTCATCCCGCTGGCCGGCGCGATCGTACTGATCATCTACCTCGTCGACGAGTCCCAGCCCAAGGCCAACGCCTATGGGCCGCCGGTCGCCGACGGCGTGGCCGGCGCGGAACCCGCTACCGGCTGACCTCGTGAAGCCGGACCCGCCGCCACCGGCCGGGCGGCGGGACATCCCCCCGAAGGACGAGTGAGTGACCCCCCTTCTCGGCCCCTCAGACGGCGATCTGGCTCGCGTGGATGGCGAGCACCCGCCACCCCTGGCCGGTGCGCACCCAGGTGCGCGTGTAGCGCAGTCGTGTGACGTACTCGTGGCCGGCGTAGGAACCGATGACGGTGAGCAGCGCGCGGGTGATGCCCGTGTCGCCCTCGACGATCACCTGCGCCGGCTCGGCCTCCTCCAGCTTGTCGATGACCAGCAGGCCGTCCCGGAAGGACGCCAGGTCCTCGGCCTTCGGCACGAGGGTGCCCTCGGGGTCGACCCGGATGGACCGGTCGTCGAGTATCGCGTCCATCTCCCGCACGTCGCAGTGGCGGTGGGCCGCCTGCAGACGGTGCTCCGCGGCGAGCAGTTCGTCGATCCGGCCCTGGCCTCGGCCTCGTGCGGACATGTCGTCCCTCTTCTCTCTCGTCCAGGATGAGCCGCTTGCCCCCCGGCCCTCCCGCATTCTGCGCACCCCGGCCACGGGCGTGCTACGCGCAAAGACCCTGCTCCTCGGGTTAAGGGTGGGGGCCGTCGAGCCCCTGCCGGGTGGCCGGATCTAGGGGGTCGCGGACGGCCGCCCGGCCGGCGCCCTCTGGACAGACGACGGTCCTTTACCCATAGTGGGAACTCCCTTTTCCTTTCCTTGGGGAAGAGCGTTTTCCTCGCGGGGCATGCGGTGAAGGGCGTCCGGGGCAGGCCGTTCCCGCGCCGTGGACGCCGAGCCGCCCGCGCTCCCCGCGGCACCGGCCTCCTGACCAGGGACTCCAGCAGGACTCCAGCGGCGCTCAGTCGCGCCGTGGAACTTTCCCCTCGGATGCGCACCGTGTGCATCCCAGACGTGCCAGAGTCCTGAGCGGAGTCGCCATGAGCACTAGTTCCACCCGGTCAGCTCCCGCGAGCGGGGCTATCGTCGGCGTACTCGCCGCAGCCGGAATCATGGTCTCGCTGATGCAGACCTTGATCGTTCCCCTGATCCCCGAACTGCCCGAGCTGCTGCACACCTCGGCCGCCAACGCCTCGTGGGCCATCACCTCCACGCTGCTCGTCGGCGCGGTGGCCACACCGGTTGCCGGGCGGCTCGGCGACCTCTACGGGAAACGCCTCGTCCTGAACATCAGCCTGGTCGTCATGACCGTCGGCTCCCTGGTCTGCGCCCTCTCCGACTCGAT
Source organism: Streptomyces sp. NPDC021356 (assembly GCF_040641015.1). Classification (NCBI taxonomy): domain Bacteria; kingdom Bacillati; phylum Actinomycetota; class Actinomycetes; order Kitasatosporales; family Streptomycetaceae; genus Streptomyces; species Streptomyces sp. NPDC021356. The sequence goes on from NZ_JBFACU010000027.1 coordinate 111,312, forward strand.
CACCCCGATGGTGACCGGCCGGGCGCTGCAAGGCGTGAGCATGGGCGTGATCCCCCTCGGCATCAGCGTGATGCGCGACGTGCTGCCTCCGCAGAGGCTCGGTTCCGCGATGGCCATCATGTCGTCCTCGCTCGGCATCGGTGGCGCGCTGGGCCTGCCCATCGCGGCGATCGTGGCCGAGAAGACCGACTGGCACGTGCTGTTCTGGGCGTCCGCGGTGCTCGGCGTCGTCGTCCTCGCCCTGATCCTGATGATCGTGCCCGCCTCGGAGGTCCGCGGCACCGGGACGTTCGACGCCCTCGGCGCCCTCGTCCTCTCCGCCGGACTCGCCTGCCTGATGCTCGCCATCTCCAAGGGCGGCGACTGGGGCTGGGGTTCGAGCACCACGCTCGGCCTCTTCGGCGCCTCGGTCGTGCTGCTGCTGGTCTGGGGGGCCTGGGAACTGCGCAGGACCTCCCCGCTGATCGACCTGCGCACCTCCGCGCGCCGGCCGGTCCTGATGACCAACCTGGCCTCGATCGTCGTCGGTTTCGCGATGTACTCCAGCCAGCTGATCATCCCCCAGCTGCTCCAGCTGCCCAAGGCCACCGGCTTCGGCCTGGGCCAGTCGATGCTGGCCTCCGGTCTGTGGATGGCGCCGTCGGGCATCGTCATGATGATCGCCTCCTCCTACGCGGCGAAGATCTCCGCCGCCCGCGGCCCGAAGGTGTCGCTGCTCGCCGGTTCCCTGGTGATCGCCGTCGGCTACGCGCTGGCGCTGCCGCTGATGAAGAACGTGTGGGGCGTGCTGGCCTTCAGCTGCGTCGTCACGATCGGTGTCGGCTTCGCCTTCGCCTCGATGCCCGCCCTCATCATGAGTTCGGTGCCGCCCACCGAGACGGCCGCCGCCAACGGCCTCAACAGCCTGATGCGGGCCATCGGCACCTCCACGTCGGCCGCGGTGGTCGGAGTGATCCTGGCCCACATGACGGTCAAGGTCGGCCCGCTGGCCCTGCCCTCCGAGAACGGTGTCCGTGCCGTGCTGCTCGTCAGCGCGGGGGTGGCCGTCATCGCCGCCCTGGTGGTCCTCGCCATCCCGGGACGCGAGCGCCCGGCCGCCCAGCCGGCGGTCGCCCCGCCGCTGAAGGCGGACGCGGCCCGCGCCAACTGACCGCCGCCGCACGGCACCACCACAGCGCTCGGCCCGCGGGCCGCACCGGACCGCTCCGGTGCGGCCCGCACCGCTGTGCGGCCGGCGGCCCCGCCGTCCGCACAGCCGTACGCCACCCTGCGTCCACGGCACGCCCATGACGACACGAGTGGGCCTCTAACGGGTCTGGTTAGCCTCTGGCCAGGTGTACGACCCATGCGGCACCCGACCGAGAACAGGGCGCTGTCCGCCACCACACCCGACAGGAGCCGACACACGTATGTCTGTGGAAACCATCGTGCCGTCCGCAACAGGGACATCGCTCACCAAGGAGATCCGCCGTGTGGACCGGGTGGTCATCCGTTTCGCGGGGGATTCGGGTGACGGTATGCAGCTCGCCGGGGACCGGTTCACTTCGGAGACGGCGTCGTTCGGGAACGATCTGTCGACG
>NZ_JBFACU010000028.1:0-109467 GCF_040641015.1 Streptomyces sp. NPDC021356
GGGCCGAGTGGGCAGCCGCGTCCCGCATGGCGGACGGCCGACTCATGACAGTGGCCGGGGTGGAGCACGCCCAGCTCGACGGCAACGGCCTCATCGCCGACCTGCGCAATGAGTTCACCCGTCTTCCCGGCTAAGACGTAGTCTCAGTCGGTGAGTCGGGCTCCTCAAGGGCTCACCGAAGATCGAACCTGAACAACCAATAGACAATCCGAACGCTCCGATCACCCGCGCCTCGACACGACGACCCTGTGCGCAGGGGGGCAGCGGCTGCGGGCTCCGTCGACTTCTCGCTGTCGCCATGGGTGGAGTCCGCGCAGTTCGTCGGAACGTCCATGACCAGCAGGGCCCGGGAGCGACGGCAGGTGCGGCGGGCATGACAACGGAGAGGTGCAAACACGTGAGTGCCAGAGGCGTCATCGACGAGACCGGAACAGGACGGGTCGGTCCCGAAGAGCCGTCGGTTCCCGCGCCGGACAGGATCGAGGGGGGTGTCTCGGGGGAGCGGCTGGTGCTGTTCACCGACGCGGTGACCGCGATCTCCATCACCCTGCTGATCCTGCCGCTGGTGGACCTCGTCCCAGAAGCCGCGTCCGCCCACGAGGGCGCCAGCGAGGTGATCACCGGTCACCTCGACCAGGTCTGGAGCTTCCTGCTCAGCTTCGCGGTCGTCGCGAACATCTGGCGGGAGCACCACCGGGCCTTCTCGACGGTCATCAAGGCCACCCGCTCCCTGACGGTGTGGAACATGGGGTGGCTGCTGTCGGTCGTCGTGCTCCCGCTCCCGACGGAGATGATCGGCGCCTTCGGCCGCGACCGGTTCGTGGCGGCGTTCTACTACGCGGTGCTCCTGGTCGGCATGGTGTGCCGACTGGCCATGTTGAAGATCCTCAAGGGCAACCCGGCCATGGTCGAGGGGGACGGCGAAGAGACCCGCCGGAGGACCGCGCACCTGTACACCGACAGTTACATCAACGTCATCGCCGTGGTCGTCGCGTTCGCCATCGCCCTCGCCGTACCGGTGCTGCAGTACTGGAGCCTTCTGCTGCTGATCCTGCCGGGGCGGGTGCGCCTCACGGGCCGGCGCCGCTCGCGCTGACCACTGGAACGGCCGGTGCCCCGGTACCCGTCTGAGCCCTGAGGGCATCTGCCCCGCGCTCGGGGATCGACGGGCGTGGGCGGGCGAGCCGGAATGCGGTTCAGCCGCCGGCGGCCAGGGCCCGCAGTCGGTCCAACGTCTCGCGAATGACGTCTTGCAAGTCGTGATCCTCGGTAGCGGTGACCCATCGCGAGAAGGCGACGCGGAACACCGCGATGCCGGTCTCGGCGGCCAGGCCGGCCTCGATGTCGCCGATGCCTCGCTGTCGCAACCTGTCGGCCAGGGCGGCCGACAGGGAGGTGAGCTTGATCAACTCGCGTTCGCGGAGATCGGCGTTGGCCATGATCACGGCCTGTCGCTTCCGGGCGAGCTCACGGTCGCCACCCACCGTCCGGGCCACGGTTTCGAGTACGGCCGCGACAGCATCCAGCGCCGACGTCGTGGTCGGCAACTCCTCAAGAGCAGCCAGCGACTTCTCTTCCAGGGCTGAGGAACCGTCGAAGAGGACCTCGCGTTTGTCGGCGAAATACCGGAAGAACGTGCGAGCGGTGACGCCCGCCCGCTCAGCGATGTCCGCCACCATCGTCTGCTCGAAGCCGCGCTCCAGATAGAGCGACAGCGCGGCCTCGCGCAGCCGGTCACCGGCCCCAGGCTTCCACCGTCCCATGCCGAGAGTGTAGGTGATGACACCTCGTGACACCCCGCTCCGCCCGCCGTGATGTCACTCGGTGACATCGCCGTGGTAGAGTCATGTCAGCTGATGACATCACTCGTGGAGGCATCGATGAAGCGCATCCAGTACCACCAGTACGGCGGACCCGAAGTCATGCGTCTGGAGGATTTCGAGCCGACTCGTCCTGGTTCCGGCGAGGTTCTGGTCCGCGTGCGGGCAGCCGCGGCCAATCCGATGGACTGGGGTATCCGCAGCGGCGCCATGAAGATGGTGACCGGGCGGAAGTTCCCGCGCGCCCTGGGCTACGACTTCGCGGGCGTCATCGAGGCGGTCGGCGAGGGCGTCACTCGGCTCGCCGTCGGCGACGAAGTGCTCGGCGGGGCGTCGATCAAGGCATCGGGAGCTTTCGCCGAGATGGTCCTGGCCGCGGAAAAAGGGGTTGTGAAGAAGCCCGCGGAGCTCTCCTTCGAGGAGGCCGCCGCCATCCCGACCGTTGGCCTCACCGCACTCCAAGCCGTGGTCAAGAAGGGCAAGCTGCAGCCCGGGCAATCGGTCTTCATCAACGGCTGCCTCGGTGGAGTCGGCCGAGCCGGCGCCCAGATCGCGCTGGCGCACGGCGCCTCGGTGGGAGGCAGCTGCCGCGCCACCGCCACGCGAGACGCGCGCGACCTCGGCCTCGATCCGATCGTCGAATTCGACTTCGACCCGACGACGCTCAGCGGCCGATTCGACCTCGTCGTCGACACTGCCGACACGCTCCGGGCCGACGCAGCGAAGAAGATGCTGAAGCCAGGCGGACGCATCGTCAGCATCCACCCCACCCCCGCGAACCTCGCAAAGAGCGCACTGCCGGGCCCGTACAACGTCCTGATCACCAGACCCGTCACGGAGGACCTCGGGGAGGTCGCGCGCGCCGCAGGACGCGGCACACTGCGGGTGCCGATCGCCCGCACGGTGCCACTCGCGGAAGCGATCGCGGCACTCACAGAGCTCGAACGCAACGGCACGCCCAAGGGCGGCAAGCTCGTCATCACGACCGAATAACCGCAGGGGCATCGGCGTCACCTCCCCAGGCGTCACCTCCCCATGCCCGGCCGACCGTTCACGGCCGCCGGCTCCTGCTCGACCGTCTCCGGGCCGGACGTTCCGTCGCCCACATCGCTGACGAGACGGGCATCTCCCGGGCTACGGCCCACAAGTGGGTTTCGGCACCGGCGAGCCGAGGGCGATGCGGGCCTGTGCGACCGCACGAGCCGGCCCCGAGCCACTCCACACGGCACACCCGCCCACGTGGAGGAACGGATCTGCGCGCAGCGACGCGAGCAGATCTCCCGCACATCCGAGTGGTCGTTGCAGCACACTCCTCCGCCCCACGGCCTGGACCGCTGGGCCATCCCCCTTCGCTTCCCGGGAACACGCAAAGGAACGCATCATGTCCGCACCTGCAGCTCTGATCACCGGCGGAACCAGCGGCATCGGCAAAGCGACCGCTGAACTGCTCCACACCCGCGGATACCGCGTCATGGTCACCGGCCTCGACACTCTCGCCCCCACCGGGCTTCCCGAAGACATCACAGTCGTGCGGGCCGACGCACGGTCCCTGCCGGACATCGACCAGGCAATGGACCGGGCACGCCGCCAGTTCGGCTCCCTCGATTTGCTCTTCCTCAACGCGGGCATCTCACGCCCCGGCCCGATCGAAGCAACCGACGAAGACGCCTTCGACGCCTTGTTCGACGTCAACGTCAAGGGCAACTTCTTCACCCTGCAAAAGGCCCTCCCGCTCCTCAGCGAGGGCGCCTCCATCGTGTTCACCGTGGGCGCCGGCGAAGGGATGGGGGCCGCCATGACAGCCGCCAAGGGCGCCCTGCTGCCTCTCGTGCGGTCCCTCGCGCTCGAACTCGCCCCCCGTCGCATCCGTGTCAACGCCATCAGCCCAGGAGTGATCGACACCCCCGCCTACAGCAGGATGGGCATCTCCCGGGAAACGATCGACTCCTGGGGGCAGGGCATCCCGCTCGGACGCGTCGGCGCTGCCGCCGACATCGCCGAAGCCGTGGCCTTCCTCGCCTCGGACGCCGCCGGCTACATCACCGGCGACAACCTCACCGTCTCCGGCGGCATCGGCATTCACACCCGTCCCTGACGCGCACCCCCTCACCCGGCTCCGACCAGGAACCCGGTACGACGAACGAGCCCCCCACCACCAAGCCCTGGTCGCCCTCGCCGGCCTACGGCTTCGGCTGCCATGACCCCGGACACGACCAAGCTAGGCCCCGGCAGCCGCGTCCGGGGGCACGCGCCCCGCGGCGGGCCGCTCCCGCCACAGCCGCAGTCCCACGTCGACCAGGCCGACCCGCTGGAGTTCCGGCACCGCGTCCAGGTCGTGCCAGGCGGCCATGTCCGTCGAACCGCCGGTCTCGTGGCGCAGGTCGCCGCCGGTGACCTGCGCCTCGTAGACGATGCGCAGCCCGTGGAAGTCGGCGTGGCTGCCCAGCGGCCTCGGGTAGGTGCGCCGGATGGAGTCGACGCCGAGCAGGGCGACCGGCTCGACGGCGTAGCCGGTCTCCTCCTCGGCCTCGCGGATCACGGTGTCGTAGGGGTCCTCGCCGTGTTCCATGCCGCCGCCGGGCAGCGTCCACCGGCGTGCGCCGTCCCGCGCGACCCAGCGGGCCAGCAGCATCCGCCCGTCCCGCACACACACGGCGTAGGCCGCCACCCGCAACTCCTCACGCATGGAGAGACGTTACGGCAGCGCGGGGGCGGCCGGGGGCGCTTCGGGCGCGCGCGGGGGCGGCGGCCGTGCCTCCGCGGACCGTCAAGAGGAGGTACGCCGACGGGCATGTGGCCGGCCGGCGGCGGGCACCCTTCGAACGCGGGTCGCCACCAGGCGCGTTCACCCCTTCGCGACATGCGCCCAATAGTGGGGGTTCGGGGTCATGTGTGCCCCGTGGCGCATGGCGGGATCACGCCATGCGTCCATCCCGCCTCGGTCAACTCCTCCCAAACTTTGTCCTCTTGAGTAAAGCTGAGCGATCGTCCGGCTCCGAATTCCGGACGACTGCGATCACTTTCGGTCGCACCCCGCCTGGTTCTCCACCGACAAGGGATGCCGATGACCTCTGATTCCCCCCGCGCCCCGGGCGCGAGACGCCTGGCCCGCATCGCCGCGGCCACCGGCGTGGTGGCCGCGCTCTGCGCGGCCGGACCGCTGCCCCTGGCCGCCGCCCAGGACGGCCCCGCCCCCGCCGACCCGTCCGTCAGGTCGGCGAGCGCCAAACTCGGCGCGGACGACGCCGACCTGCTCGCCACGGCCAAGGCCGACGGCGCCAAGAACGTCACGATGATGATCGCGACCGCGCCGGGCCAGACCGAGCAGGTCACCCGGCAGCTGGACGCGGTCAGGGGCGGCTCGGTCGGCCGCACCCACGACAAGCTCGGCTACGTCCGCGCCACCGTGCCGACCGCCGCGGCCGACTCGGTGATCGCCGCGGCCGAGAAGCTGTCCACGGTGCACGCCATCGACCTGCGCCAGGAGATACCGCTCGACGACCCGGCCCCGGGCACCGCCAAGGACGCGCAGGGCAAGAACGGCAAGAGCGACAGCGCCTCCTACCCCGCGCCCGGCAAGAACACGCCCGCCGCGAACCCGTACAACCCGTCCTTCGAGACGGGCGCCGTCGACTTCGTGCGCGGCGACGCGAAGGCGGACGGCCGGGGCGTCACCATCGGCATCCTCGACTCCGGCGTGGACCTCGGCCACCCGGCCCTGCAGCGCACCACCACCGGCGAGCGCAAGATCGTCGACTGGGTGACCGCGACCGACCCGATCATCGACGGCGACGCCACCTGGCGCCCGATGGTGAACGCGGTCTCCGGGCCCACCTTCAGCTACGGCGGCCAGAGCTGGAAGGCCCCGGCGGGCTCGTACCAGATCAGCACCTTCAAGGAGTCCGCGACCGCGGGCGGCGACGCCAAGGGCGACGCGAACCGCGACGGCGACACCACCGACTCCTGGGGCCTGCTGTACGACCCGGCGGCCGGCACGGTCCGCGTCGACCTGAACAACAACAACGACTTCACCGACGACACGCCGATGAAGCCGTACAAGGACGGCTTCCAGGTCGGCTGGTTCGGCACCGACGACCCGAAGACGGACGTGGTCGAGCGGCAGCCCTTCGTCGTGCAGATCCGCAAGGACGTGCCGATGGACCCCTACGGCGGGTCCTGGATGGGCAAGAAGGCCGACTTCGTCAACATCGGCGTCATCGAGTCCGAGCACGGCACGCACGTCGCCGGCATCACCGCCGCCAACGGCCTGTTCGGCGGGAAGATGAACGGCGCGGCCCCCGGCGCCAAGATCGTCTCCTCGCGTGCCTGCACCTGGAGCGGCGGCTGCACCAACGTGGCGCTCACCGAGGGCATGATCGACCTCGTCGCCGACCGCGGCGTCGACATCGTCAACATGTCCATCGGCGGCCTGCCGGCCCTCAACGACGGCAACAACGCGCGCGCCGAGCTGTACACCCGTCTGATCGACACCTACGGCGTCCAGCTCGTCATCTCCGCGGGCAACTCCGGCCCCGGCGCCAACACCATCGGCGACCCCGGCCTGGCCGACAAGGTCATCTCGGTCGGCGCCGGCATCTCCAAGGAGACCTGGGCCGCGAACTACGGCTCCGGCGTGCGGGCCCGGTACGCGATGATGCCGTTCTCCTCGCGCGGCCCACGTGAGGACGGCGGCTTCACGCCCACGCTGGTCGCGCCCGGCGCGGCGATCAACACCACCCAGACCTGGCTGCCGGGCTCCCCGGTCGCCGAGGCGGGCTACTCCCTGCCGGCCGGCTACTCGATGCTCCAGGGCACCTCGATGGCCTCCCCGCAGGCCACCGGCGCCTCCGCCCTGCTGCTGAGCGCCGCCAAGCAGCGGCACATCGACCTCACCCCGGCGAAGCTGCGCACCGCGCTCACCTCGACCGCCCACCACATCCCGGGCGCCCAGGCCTACGAGGAGGGCGCCGGCCGCATCGACGTCGTGGACGCCTGGAAGGCGATCCGCCACGGTGCCGACGCCCACGAGTACACGGTCCGGGCCCCGGTCGACACGGCGATCGACTACGCCCTGAAGACCCCCGGCTCCGGCACCGGCCTCTACGACCGCGAGGGCGGTCTGAAGGCCGGCCAGAAGAAGACCTACGACGTCACCGTCACGCGTACCTCCGGCCCGGACCGGGCGGTGTGGCACACGCTGCGCATCGCGAACAACGCCGAGCACACCTTCCGGATCGTCGGCTCGCCCCTCGTGCGGCTGCCGCTGAACGAGCCGGTGACCGTCAAGGTGCAGGCCGCTCCCCGTTCGGCGGGTCTGAAGAGCGCGATCCTGGAGGTCGACGACCCCTTCACCACCGGCGTCGACCGGCAGATCCTCACCACCGTCGTGGTCGCGGACCCGGTCCGGTACACCTACTCCGACACGTCCTCGGTGGAGCGCAACAGCACGCGCTCCTACTTCCTGACCGTGCCCGAGGGCGCGAAGTCGCTGGAGGTGGCGATCGGCGGGCTGAAGGACAAGAGCCAGACCCGCTTCATCGCCGTCCACCCCTACGGCGTCCCGGTCGACAACACCTCGACCCCGTACTGCTACAGCAACTACCTCGACGGCAACGGCTGCAAGCCCGACGTCCGCTCCTACGCCGACCCGCAGCCGGGCGTGTGGGAGGTCGAGGTCGAGGCGCGCCGCACCTCGCCGCTGCTCGACAACCCGTACCGGCTGGACGTCTCCGTGCTGGGCGCGGCCTTCGACCCGCAGACCGTGACCGTGCCCGAGGCGAAGGCCGGCACGCCGGTCGCCGCCTCCTGGAAGGTCACGAACACCCACGCCGCCCTGGACGGCCGGCTGACCGGCGGCCCCCTCGGCTCCGCCAAGTCGGACCGCCCCACCGTGAAGGGCGGGGAGAAGCAGACCACGACCGTGACCGTCCCCGAGGGCGCCCAGTCGCTCGACGTCGCCATCGGCGGTGTCTCCGACAAGTCCGCCGACCTGGACCTGGTCGTCTACGACGCGAGCGGCAAGGAGGTCGCGAAGTCCGCGGACGGCGACTCCGAGGAGTCGGTGTCGATCACGTCGCCGGCCGCCGGCACGTACACCGTGGAGGTCGCCGCGTACTCGGTGCCGTCCGGTTCGACGGCCTACGACTACCGGGACGTGTTCTTCTCCGCCGCGCTCGGCACGGTGGCGGTGGACGGGTCGGCCCCGGTGAAGCTGGGCACGGGCGCCTCGGCGACGGTGACCGGCCAGGTCACCGCCGCGGCCCAGGCACCGCAGGGACGTGAGTTCTTCGGGCAGGTGCAGTTGGTGAACGCGCGGGGCACCGTCGCGGGCACCGGCAGCGTGAAGATCGGCAAGGTCCTGCCGTAGCCGGCGGCACCGGCCGGAGGCTGCCGTAGCCCACCGGCACCGGTCACAGGGCGGGCGTCCGTGCGTGCGGGCGCCCGCCCTTCGCCGTCCCCGGCCGTCCCAGGCCGCCCGGGCCGTGCCGGGCCGTGCCGGGCCGTGCCGGGCCGTGCCGCTGTGCGGCGCGTCGGCGCCCGTGCCGTTGCGTATGTCACATCGTCGTATACGACCGGGGCGGCCGGGCAGGCACGGATCAGCACAGCTTGCGGTCCGCACCCCAGGACGGGCGAATTTCTGCAGCTCACCCGGGGTGCGCGCCGCAGAACCGCAACCGCGCGGCGGCCGGACCCGTCCCTTTCGGCGGGACGTTCCCCGGCACGCGGCGCAAAGAACTGGACACCTGGGCCGGGGTCGGCCGCATGATGGAAAGGCCGCGGCCGGGCGACACGCACGGCACACGCACGTACAGCAGACGCCAAGGGAGACACCGTGAGGGTCGGAATCGTCGGAGCCACCGGTCAGGTCGGCACGGTCATGCGCAGGATCCTCACGGAACGCGACTTCCCCGTCACCGCACTGCGCCTGTTCGCCTCGGCCCGCTCGGCCGGGACGGTCCTGGACGGCGTCACGGTGGAGGACGCGGCGACGGCCGACTACGCCGGCCTGGACATCGTGCTGTTCTCGGCGGGCGGCGCGACCTCGAAGGCGCTGGCCGAAAAGGTCGCCTCGCAGGGCGCCGTGGTGATCGACAACTCCTCGGCCTGGCGCCGCGACCCGGACGTGCCGCTGGTGGTGTCCGAGGTGAACCCGCACGCGATCCTCGACCGCCCCAAGGGCATCATCGCCAACCCGAACTGCACGACGATGGCCGCGATGCCGGTCCTCAAGCCGCTGCACGCGGAGGCGGGCCTCGAAGCGCTGGTCGTCGCCACCTACCAGGCGGTGTCCGGCTCCGGTCTCGCGGGCGTCGCCGAGCTGCACGGCCAGACCCAGAAGGTCGTCGCGGACGCCGACCGGCTCACCCACGACGGCGCGGCCGTGGACTTCCCCGAGCCGGCCGTCTACAAGCGCCCCATCGCCTTCAACGTGCTCCCCTTCGCCGGCAACCTCGTCGACGACGGCCTGAACGAGACCGACGAGGAGCACAAGCTCCGCAACGAGTCCCGCAAGATCCTGGAGATCCCCGGGCTGAAGGTCTCCGGCACCTGCGTGCGCGTCCCGGTCTTCTCCGGGCACTCCCTCCAGATCAACGCCCGTTTCGCGCGTCCGCTCAGCGTGGAGCGCGCCACGGAGCTGCTGGCCGCCGCCCCGGGCGTCGTCCTCTCCGACATCCCGACCCCCCTCCAGGCCGCCGGGCAGGACCCGTCCTACGTCGGCCGCATCCGCCGCGACGAGACGGCGGACAACGGCCTGGCCCTGTTCGTCTCCAACGACAACCTGCGCAAGGGCGCGGCCCTGAACGCGGTGCAGATCGCGGAACTGGTGGCGGCCGAGCTGAAGGGCTGACCGCCCGCCGACCGCCGCTCGCCCCGGCGGTCAGGGCCTGCGCACCTCGTATCAGGGCCTGCGCACCTCGTAGAGGAAGCAGCCGTACTCGACGGCCCGGACGTGGACCAGTGCCACGGCCGGGTCGTCGAACGCTTCCGCGAGGGCGGCGTCGAAGTGCGCGGCGCCGGCCTCCACCAGCCGCCCGCCCAGGATGTGCCCCCCGGCCGAATAGCGCCGCACCACGCGGTGGGCGCCGGTGAAGGCGAGGCCCGCGCCCTGCGGTCCCGCGCACTCCCGCGCGTGGACGAAGACGGGCCCCTGCTCGTCGTACGCCCCGGGCGCGGCGCCCGTCCCGGCCGCCCAGCGCCGCAGCGGCGCGTAGGAGACCAGCGCGATCTGCTCGCCGGGCTCACTCTTGCGCAGGCAGCAGCGCAGCGGCGCGCCGCCCTCCTCGTCGGTGAACGGCTCCGCCGGGCGTCCGGCGTCGTCCCGCTCCCGCAGGTCCGCCAGCACGGCGGGGTCGATGGCGCGGGCGCCGAGGCCCGTCTTCTCTCGCGTTTCCTCCGCTGTCGTCATGGCTCAAGGCTCGCGTGTTCGAACGCCGTCCACCGGCGGAAATCGGTCGTCGCGTCGGGCGCGGGTCGCATGGAAGGATGACGCAATCCACACATCACGAGGAGATGACCGCGTGCCTGGCACAAACCTGACTCGCGAAGAGGCGCAGCAGCGGGCGAAGCTGCTCACCGTTGACTCGTACGAGATCGATCTCGACCTCTCCGGCGCTCAGGGTGGGGGTACCTCCCGCTCGGACGAAGTCGAGAGCGGCGGAGGTACCTACCGGTCCGTGACCACGGTGCGCTTCGACGTCGCCGAGGACGGCGCCGAGTCCTTCATCGACCTGATCGCCCCGGCCGTGCACGAGGTGACCCTCAACGGCGACGCGCTGGAGCCGGCGGAGGTCTTCGCGGACTCCCGGATCGCGCTCCCCGGCCTGCTCAAGGGCCGCAACGTCCTGCGCGTCGTCGCCGACTGCGCCTACACCAACACCGGCGAGGGCCTGCACCGCTTCGTCGACCCGGTCGACGACCAGGTCTACCTGTACACGCAGTTCGAGGTGCCGGACGCCCGCCGGGTCTTCGCCTCCTTCGAGCAGCCGGACCTGAAGGCCACCTTCCAGTTCACCGTGAAGGCGCCCGAGGGCTGGACCGTCGTGTCCAACTCGCCCACCCCCGAACCCCAGGACGACGTCTGGGTGTTCGAGCCGACGCCGCGCATCTCGACGTACATCACCGCGCTGATCGTCGGCCCGTACCACGCCGTGCACAGCGTGTACGAGAAGGACGGGCAGTCGGTGCCGCTCGGCATCTACTGCCGGCCCTCGCTCGCCGAGTTCCTCGACGCGGACGCGATCTTCGAGGTCACCCGGCAGGGCTTCGACTGGTTCCAGGAGAAGTTCGACTACGCCTACCCGTTCGCCAAGTACGACCAGCTGTTCGTGCCCGAGTTCAACGCGGGCGCGATGGAGAACGCGGGCGCGGTGACCATCCGCGACCAGTACGTCTTCCGGTCCAAGGTGACCGACGCGGCGTACGAGGTGCGCGCGGAGACGATCCTGCACGAGCTGGCCCACATGTGGTTCGGCGACCTGGTCACCATGGAGTGGTGGAACGACCTGTGGCTGAACGAGTCGTTCGCCACCTACACCTCCATCGCCTGCCAGGCGCACGCCCCCGGCTCGCGCTGGCCGCACTCGTGGACGACCTTCGCCAACTCCATGAAGACGTGGGCCTACCGGCAGGACCAGCTGCCCTCCACCCACCCGATCATGGCGGAGATCAACGACCTGGACGACGTCCTCGTCAACTTCGACGGCATCACCTACGCCAAGGGCGCCAGCGTCCTCAAGCAGCTGGTGGCCTACGTCGGCATGGACGAGTTCTTCCGGGGCGTGCAGGCGTACTTCAAGCGGCACGCCTACGGCAACACGCGCCTGTCCGACCTGCTCGGGGCGCTGGAGGAGACCTCCGGGCGCGATCTGAAGACCTGGTCGAAGAAGTGGCTGGAGACGGCCGGCATCAACATCCTGCGGCCCGAGATCGAGACGGACGCCGCGGGTGTCATCACCTCCTTCGCGGTCCGCCAGGAGGCCCCCGCCCTCCCGGCGGGCGCCAAGGGCGAGCCGGTGCTGCGCCCGCACCGCATCGCGATCGGCCTGTACGACCTCGACGAGGCGAGCGGCAAGCTGGTGCGCGCCGAGGACGGCCGGATCGAGCTGGACGTGGACGGCGAGCTGACCGCCGTACCGCAGCTGGCCGGCCGGCACCGCCCGGCGGTCGTGCTGCTCAACGACGACGACCTCTCCTACGCCAAGGTCCGCCTGGACGAGCAGTCGCTGGCGTTCGTCACCGAGCACCTGGGCGACTTCGCGTCCTCGCTGCCGCGCGCCCTGTGCTGGGCGTCGGCCTGGGACATGACCCGCGACGGCGAACTGGCCACCCGCGACTACCTGTCGCTGGTGCTGTCCGGGATCGGCAAGGAGTCCGACATCGGCGTGGTGCAGTCGCTGCACCGCCAGGTGAAGCTCGCCGTCGACCTGTACGCCGACCCGTCCGCCCGCGACGCCCTGCTCACCCGGTGGACCGACGCCACGCTGGCGCACCTGCGCGCCGCCGAGGCCGGCAGCGACCACCAGCTGGCGTGGGCGCGCGCCTTCGCGGCGACGGCCCGCACCCCCGAGCAGCTCGACCTGCTGAACGCCCTGCTGGAGGGCACGCAGACGATCGAGGGCCTGGCTGTCGACACGGAGCTGCGCTGGGCGTTCGTGCAGCGGCTCGCGGCGGTGGGCCGGTTCGACGAGGCGGAGATCGCCGGCGAGTACGAGCGGGACAAGACCGCCGCCGGTGAGCGGCACGCGGCCACCGCCCGCGCCGCCCGGCCGACCGAGGAGGCCAAGGCGGAGGCCTGGGCGTCGGTCGTCGACTCCGACAAGCTCCCGAACGCCGTCCAGGAGGCGGTCATCGCGGGCTTCGTCCAGACCGACCAGCGCGAGCTGCTGGCGCCGTACACCGAGCGGTACTTCGAGGTGCTCAAGGACACCTGGGACTCCCGCTCCCACGAGATGGCCCAGCAGATCGCGGTCGGCCTGTACCCGGCGGTCCAGGTCACCGAGGACACGCTGCGCCGCACCGACGAGTGGCTGGCCTCCGCCGCGCCGGGCGCGGCCCTGCGCCGGCTGGTCTCCGAGTCGCGGGCGGGCGTCGAACGCTCCCTGAAGGCCCAGGCGGCGGACGCGGCGGCGAAGTAGCGGCAGCGCGGTCGGGGCGCTGCGCGCGACAGGAGCGGTACGCGCGGTACGGCCTCTCGGGGGCGCCTGGTTTCGGCTGGGCGCCCCCGTGGTCGTACGGGTGTGGTCAGGTGAACCGCTCCTGGCCGGACAGGTCGGGCACGTCGGACAAGTGGGACAGGTCGGCGGCCACCGTGCGCAGGGCCGCCAGGACCCTCTTCGGCGCGGGCGCGTCCCGCGCTCCCTTGCGTACGGCCGCGACCACGTGCCGGTGCGGGCGGTCCGTGCCCAGGGCACGCATCACCACGCCGTCCCGGCGCACGGCCGCCATGCGCGGCACGAGCGCCACGCCCATCCCCGCTTCCACCATCGCCAGGATCGCCGTCCACCCGGCCGCCGAGTGCCCCTGGTACGGGCTGAACCCGGCCGCCTCGCACGCCGTACGCGTGATGTCCGACCAGGGGCCGCTGCCGCCGAAGATCCACGGCTCCGCCGCGAGGTCGGCGAGGCGCACCTCCCGCGCCGGGGCCAGCCGGTGGTCCGGCGGGAGGGCGAGGTCGAGCGGGTCGGCGAGCAGCGGCACCCGGGTGAAGCGCGGGTCCACCGCGGTCGGCGCGTGCGCGGCCAGCGACAGCGCGAGGTCTACCTCGCCGGCGGCCAGCAGGTCGTACGCCTCGCCCGCCTCCGTCTCCCGCACCCGCACGGTCACCCCCGGATGCGTTGCGCGCAGCGCCCGCGCCGCCGGTACGACCAGGGCGGGCACGGCGGTCGAGAAGGCCCCGACGCGCACCTCGCCGGCCTCGCCGCGCGCGTACGCCGACAGCTCGGCGTCCGCGCGCTCCAACTGTTCGAAGACCGCCTCCGCGTGACGGAGCACGAGCCGGGCCGCGTCCGTGAGCCGCACCCGCCGCCCCTGCGCCTCCAGCAGCGGGACCCCGAGCTGTGCGGCGAGGTTGGTCAGCTGCTGGGAGACGGCGGACGGGGTCATGTGCAGCGCCTCGGCCGTCGCGGTCACGGTCCCCCGCTCCCCCAGCGTCCGCAGGATGCGCAGCTTCCGGATCTCCCACTCGGCCATGGCGGCAACCTATACGGCGCCGCCGGCGCACTACCGCCGGACCGTGGCGCCGAACGCCACCCCGCCCAGGATCAGTGCCATGCACAGCGCCTGCAGCGGGCCGACCGCCTCGCCGAGCAGCGCCCAGGAGAGCAGGGCGACGCAGACCGGCTGGAGGTAGTAGACGACTCCGGCGCGGGTCGGTCCGACGAGGGAGATCGCCTTGTTCCAGGCGAAGAAGGCGACGGCGGAGGACAGCACACCGACGTAGAGCAGGGGCAGGACCGTGCCGGGCCTGGGGTCGAAGCCGCCCTGGACGGCGAGGCTGATCCCCTGGGCGGGCAGCAGCATGACGGTGCCGAACAGGAACGTGGTGAACAGGAAGGCGGTGCCCTCCAGTTCGGCGGGGCGGCGGCGCAGCAGGGCGCTGTAGGAACCGAAGGAGCAGGCCGCGGCGATCATCCACAGGTCGCCGGAGGAGAACGACGCCGCCCCCGCGCCGCCGATGAGCAGCACCACGCCCGCGCAGGCGATCAGCAGGCCCGTGACCCGGCGCGCGCCGAGGCGTACGCCGCCCGCCCGTTCGAGGACCGCCATCAGCACCGGGGAGGCGGCCATGATCATGCCCATGTTGGCGGCCGGGGTCGTCAGTCCGGCCTGGTTGACCAGCGTGTTGTAGACGGCGACACCGAGCAGCGAAGCCAGCAGCACGTAGCGCAGGTGGCGGCGGATCAGCTCCCGCTGCCGCCAGGCCGCGCGGGCGCCGAAGGGGGCCACGGCGACGAGCGCCACCACCCAGCGCCAGAAAGCGTGCTGCACCGGCGGCACGCTGTCGTGCAGCGCGCGGGAGGTGACGAAGCTGCCCGCCCAGACCACGGTGGCGAGGGCGGCGAGGGCGAGCCCGAGAACGGCGGGCCTCGGGGCCCGGAGGTCGGGGGCCGCTGTAGGTGTGGGTGTGGGTGTGGGTGTGGGTGTGGGTGTGGTCTGGCTCAGGGCTCGGGCCACGTGGGTCCTCTCGCTGTGCGGGGGCAGGGACGACCCCACCGTGACAGCGGCCACCTGTCAGGTCCATCGAATCTTTTCGAGCATTCCTTTCAGCAGATCTGAAAGGAGGTCGGGAAGGAGGGCTGAAAGGAGGACTGAAAGGAGGTCGGGAAGGAGGGGGAGGGCTGAAAGAAGGCTCGGGGGTTCTTGCCGGTCTCTGCCGGTCAGCCCACGTGGGCGGCGAGCGCCGCCTCGATCGCGGCCGGGTCGGCCGTGTCCGCCGCCCAGGCCACGTAGCCGTCGGGCCGTACCAGCAGGGCCGTACGGCGTCCGCTCGCCCAGCGGGCGGCGGTCAGCCGGCCGGCGCGGTCCTCCCCCACCTGGTGGGCGTCCGGCGTGAGGAGGACGAACCGGCCGCCGCGCAGGGCCTCGTGGAGCCGGCCGCCCCCGGCGAGCGACACGTCCGGGACCCGGAGTCCGACGAGGCGGTGGGAGCCGCGCGGCGCGCGGTACCGGAAGGCGATCCCGGTGACCTGACCCGCGACCAGGCGGCGGGCGGGGGCGACGGCACCGAGAACGGTGACGAGCGCGGCGCGCAGCGCCAGGGTCCAGGGGCGCCCGGCCATGGCGAGGCGCACGATGCCACCGCTGCTGCGCAGCACGGCCCTGCCCACCGGATGGCGTTCGGCCTGGTAGGTGTCCAGGAGCGATTCGGGGGCGTGGCCGGTGACGACCTGGGCGAGCTTCCAGCTCAGGTTGGCCGCGTCCTGCAGGCCGGTGTTCATGCCCTGGCCGCCGGCGGGGCTGTGCACGTGGGCGGCGTCCCCGGCGAGGAGGACCCGGCCGACGCGGTAGGCGGGCGCCTGGCGTTCGTCGCTGTGGAAGCGGGACGTCCAGCGGGCGTCGTGCATGCCGAAGTCGCGGCCCAGGGCGAGCCGGGTGATCTCCTTGACCTCGTCGAGCCCGACGGGTGTGTCCTCGGGCACGTCACGGTCGCGGCGCCAGCAGATGACCCGGTGGTAGCCGTCGCCGAACGGCGCGAGGAAGGCGAACGCGTCCCCGACCGCGTTGACGGTCAGCAGCGTCTCGGGTGGCTCGGCCAGCCGTACGTCCGCCAGGATGAGGGAACGGATCACCGACCGCCCCGGGAACGGCAGCCCGACCGCCGCCCGCACCGCGCTGCGCATCCCGTCCGCCCCGACCACGTACGCCGCCCGCAGCGCCTCGGCCCGCCCGTCGGCGCCCCGCACGTCCACCGTCACGCCGTCCGCGTCCTGGGACAGCCCGGTCACCTCGGTCTCGTGGCGGAAGTCCACGCCGTTGTCGGCCGCACGCCGCTCCAGCACCTTCTCCACCTCGTACTGCGGCAGGACGAGGACGTGCCGGAAGCGGGAGGGCAGGCGGGTGAGGTCGATGGCGAGCCGTCCGAAGAGTTCCAGCCGGTCCAGGGGGCGGCCGAGGGCCTCCAGGCCGTCGGCGAGACCGCGCGCGTCGAACTGTTCGAGGGTCCGGGCGTGCAGGACGAAGGCGCGGGAGAGGTTGCTGATCCGGTGCGGACGCTTCTCGACGAGGGTGACGGGGACACCGGCGGCGGCGAGGTCACCGGCGAGCAGGAGCCCGGTGGGGCCGGCGCCGACGACGATCACGGGGGTGGTGGTCATGAGGGCCTCCTCGAAGGCTGCGCGCGGGCCAACAGTTGTTGGCCAACGCCCCACTGCCAACGTAGACCCGACGGCGGGAGCGCGTCAACGGTTGTTGGCCCACGAGCGTTGGCATACACCTGTTGGCGCAGCTGCGGCGGCTGGGCGCCACCGTTGACCTGTGGGCGTTAGCCCACAGGCGGTGACCCACAGGCGGTGACCCACAGGCGGTGACCCACAGGCGGTGGCCCACAGGCGGTGGCCCACAGGCGGTGGCCAACGCGCGTGGGCAACGTGCGTGGCCAACGCGCGTGGGCAACACCTGTGGGCGCACCTCCGTCGCCCCACGGCCGTTGGCCCATACTCGTTGGCCCACACCCGTTGGCCCAACACCCGTTGGCACACGTGCGTTGGCACACGTTCGTTGGCCCGCCACGGCCCTCGTCAGCCCGGTTTCGTCCACGCCCGTAGGCCCACGCCCGTAGGCACATGATTGTTGGCCCACAGTCGTTGACCTACGCTTGTTGGCATGCCACGCCAAGCCTCGCCCGACACCACCGGCGCGCCCGTCGGCGCCTCCACCGGCGCGCCCGCCCGCTCCCCCGCCGCCGCGCCCGCGCCCGGCCGCCGTTCCGACGCCACCCGCGCCGCCATCCTCACCGCCGCGCGGACGCGGTTCGCGACGGACGGGTACGAACGGGCGACCATCCGGGCGATCGCCAAGGACGCGCGGATCGACCCGTCGATGGTCATGCGCTACTACGGCAACAAGGAGAGCCTGTTCGCGGCGGCCGTCTCCATCGACCTGCGGCTCCCGGACGCCTCCGCGCTGCCCCGCGACGAGGTCGGCCGCGCGCTCGTCTCCCACTTCCTGGCGTTGTGGGAGGAGAACGGCGAACTGACGGCGATCCTGCGGGTCGGGGTCACCAACGCCGCCGGGGCCGAGCGGATGCAGCGGGTGTTCCGGGAACAGTTGCTGCCGGTCGCGCGGGCGGTGTGCCCGGACCCGGAACAGGTGCCCGCGCGGGCCGCCCTGTGCGCGTCGCAGTTGCTCGGCCTGGCCCTCACCCGGTACGTCCTGCGGCTTCCGGCGGCCGTCGCCCTGGCACGCGAGGAGGTGCTGGCCTGGCTGGCGCCCACCGTGCAGCGGTACCTGACGGCGCCCAGCCCCTGACGGCCACCGGGGCGCCGAGGCCGCCGAGCCCGACGAAGCCCGACGAAGCCGTTGGGCTCGACGAAGCCACCGAAGCCGCCGAGGCCTGCGGCGGACAACGCACGGAGGGCGCCCGTCCTGCCCGCGTACGGCGATGCGTGCGCGGGCAGGACGGGCGCCCTCCGGGGGAGTTCTCCGGACGGACGGACCGTGGCCGGGCGGGGCGTCAGGCCTTGACGTCCACGTTCCGGCTGGTGCTCTGCTGCTTGTGGGACTTGTCCAGGACCATGACCAGACCCGCGATGATCACGAACAGGGCGAGCGGGATGCCGACGAAGAGCCCCAGCGTCTCGGCGACGCCGATACCCTTGCCGGGGTCGTCACCGTCGTCGCGGGTCACCGCGAGCGCGGGGGACGACATGAGCAGCATCATCAGCGTCGTACCGGCCGCCAGGCTGCCGGCGCGCAGGGCGTTCTTCTTGTCCACGGTGCAAAAGTAGCGAACGCCGGAACGAGGCGCGCGTCCGGGGTGCCGTATGAGGCGCATGCGCCGTCCGCACGCCCCCGCGCTCATCCCTCCGTCCCCGCCGTACCGGGCGCTGCCCCGCGTGTCGTCCCGGCGCGCAGCACGTCCGTCAGCGCGTGCAGGCGGGGCGCGGCGGCCAGGTCCTCCAGCGACACGGGCCGGCCCGCGGCGTCGGCGACGGGCAGTCGCCAGTTCGGGTACTCGTACCAGGTGCCGGGGAGGTTCTGCGGGCGACGGTCGCCGACGGCGTCGGGAAGCCAGAGACCGACCATGCGGGCGGGTGTGCGCAGCAGGAAACGGTGGACGGCCCGGATCCCGGCCTCGATACGGGCCTCAGCGCCGACCCCGTCGCCGGCCTCCACACCGGCGCCGTCACCGGCCTCCGAACCGGCGCCGGCACCGCCCTGGTCCCCGGCCCCGTCACCGGCCGCCTCGCCCGCTCGGACGCCCGCCCCGTCACCGGCCTGCTCCCCGCCCCCGGCCTGCTCCCCGTCCTCGCCGGGCTCCTGGAGCAGGCCCAGGGTGCCCAGCAGCGTCAGCCACTCCTCCGCGTCGGCGGCGGCCTCCGCGCGCTCCTCCGCCAGCGGGCGGGTGAGCAGACCGAGGCGGTGGCGCAGTGCGACGTGCTCGCCGGTGAGGCGGGCCGCGGTGGGCGGCAGGTCGTGGGTGGTGGCGGTGGCCAGGCAGTCGGCGCGCCACCGTTCGGGCGGCAGGGGGCGGCCGTCACCGTCCCAGTCCCGTTCGAACCAGAGCACCGACGTGCCGAGCACGCCGCGCCGGTCCAGGGTCTCGCGCACCCCGGGCTCGACGGTGCCGAGGTCCTCCCCGATCACCGCGGCGCCCGCCCGGGAGGCCTCCAGCACCAGGACCGCGAGCATGGCCTCGGCGTCGTAGCGGACGTACGTGCCCTCCGTGGGCGGGCGGCCCTGCGGAACCCACCACAGCCGGAACAGGCCCATGACGTGGTCGATGCGCAGGGCGCCCGCGGAGCGGAACAGGGCGCGCAGCAGGCGGCGGAACGGGGCGTACCCGGAGGCGGCGAGGCGGTCGGGGCGCCATGGCGGGAGGCCCCAGTCCTGGCCGCGGGCGTTGAAGGCGTCCGGTGGCGCGCCGATGGACATGCCGGCGGCGAAGTGGTCCTGCTGGGCCCAGGCGTCGGCGCCGCCGGGGTGCACGCCGACGGCGAGGTCGTGCACGATGCCGACCGGCATGCCCGCCTCGCGGGCGGTGCGCTGGGCGGCGGTGAGCTGCTCGTCGGTGAGCCAGGCGAGGCGGGCGTGGAAGTCGACGCGGTCGGACAGTTCGGCGCGGGCGCGGGCGGTCTCGGCCGAACGCGGGTCCCTGAGCCCCTCGGGCCACCGGCTCCAGTCCGGGCCGTGCACCTCGGCCAGCGCGCACCAGGTGGCGTGGTCCTCCAGTGCCTGGCCCTCGCGGTCGCGGAAGGCGGCGTAGGCGGCGGTGCGGCCGGGGCCGAGCGGCACCCGGTGCAGCACTTCCAGCGCCTGGCGTTTGAGGTCCCACACGGCGTCCCGGTCGATCAGGGCGCCCTTGTCGAGGACGTCGGCGCGCAGCCGCGCGGCCCGTTCCCGCAGGGCCCGCAGCCGTTCCCGGCCCGCGTCTTCGGCGGCGTAGGGGAACTCGGGGACGTCCTCCACCCGCAGGTGCACGGGGTCGGGGAAGCGGCGGGACGAGGGGCGGTAGGGCGAGGGGTCGGTGGGGGCGCCGGGCACGGCCGCGTGCAACGGGTTGACCTGCACGAACCCGGCTCCCAGGGTTCGCCCGGCCCAGCCGCTCAGCTCGGTGAGGTCGCCCAGGTCGCCCATGCCCCAGGAGCGGTGGGAGAGCAGGGAGTAGAGCTGGACGAGGAGCCCGTACGAGCGTCCGGGCGGGGTGGGGAGGCGGGGCGGGGCGACGATCAGGTGGGCTTCGCCGCTGCGGCCGTCGGGGGCGGTGGCGGTCAGGCGGTGCACGCCGGGCGGGAGGCCTTCGGCGGTGGCGCGCGTCTCGCCCGCCTCGGTCTCGACGCGGAGCCGGGTGCCGGGCGGCAGCGCCGCCAGGGCTTGCGGGGGGCCGGCGTCGCTCCAGTGGACGACGGTGGGGGGCAGCAGCCGTTCCCGCAGTTCGCGCTCGCGGGCGGTGAGCGCGGCGCGGGTCGCCCCGGCGGTGTCTGCGTCGACGTCCAGGGCGGCCAGGGCCGCGACGACGGCGGCGGCCGAGGCGGCCACCGTCCGCCCTGGTGAGGGGCTGTAGGAGGTGGCGACGCCGTGCAGCGCCGCGAGCCGGGTGAGGTCGTCTTCCCCGGGGGGCTCGGCCGGCCGTGGCGCGGTCATCTACCGCTCCGCGCCGCAGGGGTCGGGGTCGGCGGTGGACTCGCTGGTCAGCGGCGCGGCCTCGGCGAAGGGCGGTTCGCTGGTCAGCGGTTCGGCGTCGGGCAGCGGCGGCTCGCTGGTCAGCGGCGCCTCCGCGTAGGGGGCCTCGGAGGTGAAGACGTCGGTGTGCGCGGCGTCGGGCGTGTGCGGGACGTCGAAGGGGAGGTCGTCCAGGTGGGGTGCGTCCGGGCGGGGGTCGGCGGGCGGCCGGTGTTCCAGGGCCGGGCCCGCCCCGGGTTTGGGCAGGGCGGTCTCCGGCCCTTCCGTATCGGAGAGCGCTGCGTCGGAGAGAGCTGCGTCGGAGAGCGCTGTGTCGGACAGGGCCGTGTCGGTCAGGGCCGAGAGCAGAAGGTGCGCCGGTGCGGTCACGGGGGTCTCCTTGTCGGGTGCGGCATCGAGCGGATTACCGCAGCCCTACCCAGTGCGCGCGACGGCAGACGCACGGGAACGAACTACGTGCTCCTGGTCACTTTCCGCTCTCTCCAGGTTGCGCTACGCAGGGACCGGCGGCCACTTCCGCCCCGGCATTCGGAGGACGGCGAGGCGGGACCCCCCGACCGTTCGGAGGACGGCCGGGGCGGGACCGGCCGCCGAGGCGGACCCCGGCCCACCCGTCCTCCGCCTGTGCGAAGGCCCGGACCGTCAGGCGGAGATGCCGTCGATCCGGGCCAGGGCGTCGTCCGCGCCGTACGGCTGCAAGTAGGGCAGCCAGCGCGGGTCCCTGTGTCCGGTGCCGATGATGCGCCAGGCCAGACCGGTGGGCGGAGCCGGCTTGTGGTGCAGCCGCCAGCCCAGTTCGACGAGGTGCCGGTCGGCCTTGACGTGGTTGCAGCGGCGGCAGGAGGCCACCACGTTGTCCCAGGCGTGCTGGCCGCCGCGGGAGCGCGGGACGACGTGGTCGACGCTGGTGGCGACGCCGCCGCAGTACATGCACCGGCCCCCGTCCCGCGCGAACAGCGCCCTTCGGGTCAGTGGAACGGGCCCCCGGTAGGGAACCCGTACGAATCGCTTGAGCCGGACCACGCTGGGTGCGGGGACGGTGACGGTCGCGCTGTGCAGATGGGCGCCGGACTCCTCCAGGCAGACCGCCTTGTTCTCCAGCACGAGGACGAGCGCGCGGCGGAGCGGTACGACGCCGAGGGGCTCGTACGACGCGTTGAGGACCAGGACATGCGGCACGGGGGCCTCCTTGTACGCCGGCGGCGCGTGGCTCGCGCCGGGACGATCTGCAGTCAGTCTCCCCTCAGGCCTGGTGGACGCGCCACCATGTCCCGGTAACGGGCTGGGAGTGTTTTCGACCACACCTCATACATCCCCCGGTTCCGGGCCGGCCCACACGGCCTGCTCAGAGCGGGATGCGCGCGTTGCGCGCGGAGCCCTCCCCGGAACTTCCCGGGAACCCGCACACCGTGCCCCGTTAGTGTGGTTGCCCTGCCCGTCCGGTGACCTCTTCGTGACCCAGACGATATCGACCAGACGATGTCCACCGCCGCGTTCGGATCGCGGCGCCGACGGGCGGACGCACCTGGAGGTACCTGCCGTGTCCTTGTCCGCCGTCCTGTCGGCCGCCGCCGGTCCGTCGCCGTCGCCCACGGAGACGCCGTCCGTTTCGGTCCCCACGCTCCAGGATGCCCAGGAGAGCGCGAACCAGGCGGCGAGCTGGGTCGAGCAGAACTGGTCCACGTGGCTGGCGATCGGCATGCGGGTCGTGCTGATCCTCGTCATAGCGAGTGTGCTGCGCGTGGTGGTCCGGCGGGCGATCACCAAGCTGATCGAACGGATGAACCGCACCGCGCAGCAGGGGGCCGGCACGACCCTCGGCGGGCTGCTGGTCAACGCGGAGCGGCGCAGGCAGCGTTCAGCGGCGATCGGCTCGGTGCTGCGTTCGGTGGCGAGCTTCCTGATCATGGGTACGGCCGCCCTGATGGTGCTGTCCGCGTTCCAGATCAACCTGGCCCCGCTGCTGGCGTCCGCCGGTGTGGCCGGTGTGGCGGTCGGTTTCGGCGCCCGGAACCTGGTCACGGACTTCCTCTCCGGTGTCTTCATGATCCTGGAGGACCAGTACGGCGTCGGGGACACGATCGACGCGGGCGTCGCCTCCGGCGAGGTGATCGAGGTCGGTCTGCGCGTGACCAAGCTGCGCGGCGACAACGGTGAGATCTGGTACGTCCGCAACGGCGAGGTCAAGCGCATCGGCAACCTGTCCCAGGGCTGGGCGACGGCGGGCGTGGACGTGACCGTCAAGGCGGGCGAGGACCTGGACCGGCTCAAGGAGACGCTGACCGCTGTCGCGGAGAAGATGGGCAAGGAGGAGCCCTGGAACGAGCTGCTCTGGAGCCCGATCGAGGTGCTGGGCCTGGACAGCGTGCTGATCGACTCGATGGTGGTGCGGGTCTCGGCCAAGACGATGCCGGGCAAGTCGACGGCCGTCGAGCGCGAGCTGCGCTGGCGCATCAAGCGCGCCTTCGACGAGGCCGACATCCGCATCGTGGGCGGCGCGACGGCCCTGCCGGAGGAGGAGTCGGCCGCCGACCCGATGGCCGCGGTCGCCGCCCCGTCGGTGCACTCCGACCCGGGCTCTTCGGAAACCAGGGCGGCGACACCGATACCGCCGCAGCAGCCGACCGGTAAGTAGGGGGCGCGGGCGGGGGTTGCGGGCGGGCGGCGCGGAAGCCGTGGGCCGCCCCTCCCCCGCTCCCGCCCCCCGCCCGCCCCTGCGCCTGCGCCTGCCACTGCCCTGCGCCTGCGCCTGCACCGCAGATAACGACTCCGTTGCCTCCCGTCCGTCCACCCTTGACGCCCCCTTCGTCGCGGGCTTAGGTTCCTGCCACCCGAACAGGAAACTTTCCTAACAGTGATCTTCGAGGGCAGGGGGCGAGAGACATGGCAGGGACGAACGGCACGCCGGGTCCGCCGGGCACACCGGGCACCCCGCGGGTCCTGCGCGCCATGAACGACCGGGCCGCCCTCGATCTGCTGCTGGAGCACGGGCCGCTGTCGCGGACCCGGATCGGCAAGCTCACCGGGCTGTCCAAGCCGACCGCCTCCCAGCTGCTGGCCCGGCTGGAGGCCGCCGGGCTGGTCCGCGCCACCGGGACCAGCGAGGGCCGGCCGGGCCCGAACGCACAGCTGTACTCGGTCGATCCGGCCGCCGCGTACGCCGCCGGGCTCGACGTCAACCCGTACCGCATCCGCGCCGCGGTCGCCGACGTCACCGGCCGCACGGTCGGCGAGTTCCGCCTGCCGACCCCCGGCCGGCATCCTTCCCAGCCGGTCGTACGGCAGGTCACCGACGCGCTCGACGGCGCGGTGAAGGCGGCGGGCCTGGCCCGCGCCGACGTCCACCGCCTCGTCATCGGCACCCCCGGCGCCTTCGACCCCAACACCGGCCGCCTGCGCTACGCCTCCCACCTGCCCGGCTGGCACTCCCCCGCGATTCTCGACGAGCTGGCCGCGGCCCTGCCGATGCCGGTGGAGTACGAGAACGACGTCAACCTGGTCGCCATCGCCGAGCAGCGCCTCGGCTCGGCCCGCGGTCACCAGGACTTCGTACTGCTGTGGAACCAGGAGGGCCTCGGCGCCGCCCTGGTCCTGGGCGGCCGGCTGCACCGCGGCTGGACCGGCGGGGCCGGCGAGGTCGGCTTCCTTCCGGTGCCCGGCGCCCCCCTGGTCCGCCAGGTGACCAGGGCCAACAGCGGCGGCTTCCAGGAACTGGCCGGCGCGCAGGTGGTGCCGAAGCTCGCCCGCCGGCTCGGCATCGAGGACCTGCCCTCCGGCCCGTACACCGAGGCCGCCGCCGCGCTCGTCGCCCGCGCCGCCGACCACGCGGGCGGCCCCCACCGGGAGCTGCTGACGGCGTACGCGACCCGGCTGGCCACCGGCCTGGCCTCCCTGGTGTCCGTCCTCGACCCCGAGCTGGTGGTGCTCAGCGGCAGCGCTCTCACCGCCGGCGGCGAGGTGCTGCGCGCCCTGGTCCAGGCCGAACTGGAGGAACTGGCCGCCTCCCGGCCGCGCCTGGTGATGGGCGGCGTACGGGAGCGGCCCGTGCTGCGCGGCGCGCTGGAGAGCGCGCTCGCGGCCACCCGCGACGAGGTCTTCGACACCTCACGCTGAGCCCGCAGCCCGCACCACCCCTCGTCTTCGTCGCCTGTCGTTCCCCGCCCTCCCCTTCCCGCACCGCCCGCCCCAGGGAGATCCCGCCATGCCCGAAGTGTCCAGGAAAGCGGCTCTCGCGCTCGCCGCCTCCGTCTCCGTCGTGCTCTGTGCCACCGCCTGTACCGGCCAGCCGGACCCAGGCGCGAACGATGACGCCTCGAAAGACACGACGATCAACTTCTGGCACGCCTGGAGCGCGCCGAACGAGGTGAAGGCCGTCCAGTCGCTGATCGCCGGCTTCGAGAAGGCGCACCCCAACATCCACGTCAAGGTCGTCGGCAACATGACCGACGACAAGATGAACCAGGCGCTGCGCACCGGCGGCGCCAAGGCGCCGGACGTGATCTCCTCCTTCACCACCAACAACGTGGGCAAGTTCTGCTCCTCGGGCGCGCTGGTCGACCTCGACCCCTTCTTCGAGAAGGCGGCGATCGACCCGGAGAAGACGTTCCCGAAGGCGATGAACGAGTACACGCAGTTCGACGGGAAGCGGTGCGCGGCGCCGCTGCTCGGCGACGCGTACGGGCTCTACTACAACAAGACGGCGTTCGAGAAGGCGGGGATCGAGCGGGCGCCGAAGACCTGGTCCGAGTTCGAGGCGGACGCCAAGAAGCTGACGGTTCCCGACGGGGACGGCTACAAGCAGCTCGGTTTCATGCCGACCTACCACGGCTGGGAATCCACGACCGAGCACCTCTTCGCGCAGTTCTCACCGCGGTACTTCGACGCGGACGGCAAGTCGAACGTCGCCAAGGACCCCGCCTTCGCGAAGGGTTACACGTACCAGAAGAAACTCGTCGACGAACTCGGCGGATTCCAGAAGCTGGAGAAATTCCGGGCCACCCTCGGTGACGAGTGGGGCCCCAAGCACCCCTTCCACACCGGTCAGGTGGCCATGCAGCTCGACGGCGAGTGGCGGCTGGGCATGGCCGAGGAGGCCAAGCCGAAGTTCGAGATCGGCGTGGCGCCGCTGCCCGTCCCGGACGACCAGGTGGGCCAGTACGGCAAGGGCTACATCACCGGCACCGTCACCGGTATCGCCGCCACCAGCCACAGGCAGAACGCGGCCTGGGAATTCGTGAAGTACATCTCCACGGACACCGACGCGGTGGTCGGATTCGCCAACGACATCCACAACGTGCCCTCCACGCTCGCCGCCCTGAAGTCCCCGAAGCTGAAGTACGACCCGCGCTTCAAGACGTTCCTGGACATCGCGGGCGACACGGACTCGACCACCACGCCCGCCTCGATCAACGGCGGTCAGTACCTGGTGACGATCCAGCAGCTCGGCTACGACTACGAGAGCGGCAAGCAGAAGGACCTGAAGGCCGGCCTGGAGAAGGCGGCGCACCAGATCGACACGGACATCGCGCAGGCGGAGTAGAAGAGCGATGACCACCCTCACCCTGGCGTCGAAACGCCGCCGCGCGGCACTGAAGACCCTCGCCTTCATGTCGCCCTGGCTGATCGGATTCACCGTCTTCTTCGCGTATCCGCTGATCTCCACCGTCTATTTCTCGTTCACGCACTACGACGGGTTCAACGCGCCGACGTTCAGCGGCGCGAAGAACTGGACGTACGTCTTCGAGAACTACCCGCTGTTCTGGCCGGCCCTGCGCAACACCCTGTGGCTGGTGGTGGTCATGGTCACCCTGCGGGTCGCCTTCGGCCTGGGCGTCGGCCTGCTGATCACCAGGATCAAGACGGGCACGGGCGTCTTCCGTACCCTGTTCTACCTGCCCTACCTGGCCCCGCCGGTCGCGGCGACCATGGCCTTCGCCTTCCTGCTCAACCCCGGTACGGGCCCGGTCGACTCCCTGCTGGAGAAGACGGGCATCCCGGCGCCCGGCTGGTTCGGCGACCCCACCTGGTCCAAGCCGGCCCTGACCCTGCTCGCCCTGTGGGGCGTGGGCGATCTGATGGTCATCTTCATGGCCGCGCTCCTGGACGTGCCCACCGAGCAGTACGAGGCCGCCGAGCTGGACGGCGCCTCGCCCTGGCAGCGCTTCCGGTACGTCACTCTGCCGAACATCTCGCCGATCGTGATGTTCGCCGTGGTCACCGGCGTGATCCAGACGATGCAGTACTACACCCAGCCACTGATCGCCGGAAAGGTCGCCTCCGGCGTGATCCAGGGCGCGGGCACGATGTTCGAGCCCGGCTACCCGGACAAGTCCACGCTGACCCTCCCCCAGCTCGTGTACAACCTCGGCTTCCAGCGTTTCGACTACGGCTCGGCCTGCGTGGTGGCGCTGGTGCTGTTCGCCCTGTCGATGGCGTTCACCGCGCTCCTGATGCGGCGCCGCGGCGGTCTCATGCAGGCAGGTGACTGACGATGACCCAGGTCCTGGACCAGCCGGCCGCGCTGAGGGCCCCCGCCTCGCCCGCCGAACGCACCGCCCGCCGCAAGGCGCTCCTGCAGTGGATCGCCGTCCACGCGCTCGGCGTGGCCACCGCCCTCTTCTTCGTCCTGCCCTTCGTGTTCGTGTTCCTGACCTCGCTCATGAGCGACAGCCAGGCCCTCAGCCGTGACCTGATCCCGCACACCTGGGAGTGGGGCAACTACAAGAAGGTCTTCGACACCCCGGGCTTCCTCACCTGGTGGAAGAACACGCTCCTGTACGCCGGCGCCGGCACCGTCCTCACGGTCGTGTCCTCGATCCCGGTGGCCTACGCGCTGGCCAAGTTCCGCTTCCGGGGCCGCGACCTGTCACTCATGCTGGTGATCTCGATGATGATGCTGCCCCCGCAGGTGATCATCATCCCGATGTACCTGTTCTGGGCGAAGCAGCTGGACCTGTCCGGCACGCTGTGGCCGCTGATCGTCCCCATGGCGTTCGGCGACGCGTTCTCCGTCTTCCTGCTGCGGCAGTTCCTGACGACCGTCCCGAACGAGTACCTGGACGCGGCGAAGGTCGACGGCTGCGGAGACCTGCGCACCCTGGTGCGGGTGGTGCTGCCCATGGCGAAGCCGGGCATCGCGGCCGTGGCCCTCTTCCAGTTCTTCTACGCCTGGAACGACTACTTCGGCCCGCAGATCTACGCCTCGGAGAACCCCGCCGCCTGGACCCTGTCCTACGGCCTGGAGTCCTTCAAGGGCGCCCGCCACACCGACTGGAACCTCACCATGGCCGCCACCGTGCTGGTCATGGCCCCCGTGATCCTCGTGTTCTTCTTCGCCCAGAAGGCGTTCGTCGAGGGTGTCACGCTCACCGGAGTAAAGGGTTGACAGACATGAAACTCACCGTGGTCGGCGGCGGCTCGACCTACACGCCCGAACTCATCGACGGGTTCGCCCGGCTCAGGGACACCCTCCCGGTGGAGGAACTGGTCCTGGTCGACCCGGCGGCCGACCGCCTTGAGCTGGTGGGCGGCCTGGCCCGCCGCATCTTCGCCAAGCAGGGCCACCCCGGCCGGATCGTCACCACCTGTGACCTGGACGCGGGCGTGGACGGCGCCGACGCCGTCCTGCTCCAGCTGCGCGTCGGCGGACAGGCCGCCCGGCAGCAGGACGAGACCTGGCCGCTGGAGTGCGGCTGCGTCGGCCAGGAGACGACCGGCGCGGGCGGCCTCGCCAAGGCGCTGCGCACGGTCCCGGTGGTCCTGGACATCGCCGAACGGGTGCGGCGCACGAACCCGGACGCCTGGATCATCGACTTCACCAACCCGGTCGGGATCGTCACCCGCGCCCTGCTGGAGGCCGGGCACCGGGCGGTCGGCCTGTGCAACGTGGCGATCGGCCTCCAGCGGAAGTTCGCCGCGCTGCTGGACGTGGCACCCCACGACGTCCACCTGGACCACGTGGGCCTGAACCACCTCACCTGGGAGACCGGCGTGCGTCTGGGCGGCCCGGAGGGCGAGGACGTCCTGCCCCGGCTGCTGGCCGAGCACGGCGACGCCGTCGCCGCCGACCTGCGCCTGCCCCGCCCCCTCCTGGACCGCCTCGGCGTGGTCCCCTCGTACTACCTGCGCTACTACTACGCGCACGACCAGGTGGTGGAGGAGCTGCGCACCAAGCCGTCCCGGGCCGCCGAGGTGGCCGCCATGGAGCGCGAACTGCTGGCGATGTACGGCGACCCGGCCCTGGACGAGAAGCCGGCCCTGCTCGCCAGGCGCGGCGGCGCCTACTACTCGGAGGCCGCGGTGGACCTGGCCGCCGCGCTCCTGGGCGATCAGGGCAGCGGGCCCGCGGGGCCCTCGTCCGAGGGTGGTGGCGGGCGACGGGCGGGAAGCCCGTACCAGGTGGTGAACACCTACAACCGGGGCACGCTGCCGTTCCTGCCGGACGACGCGGTGATCGAGGTGCAGGCGGCGGTCGGCCCCAAGGGCGCGACCCCGCTGCCCGTGGCCCCCGTGGACCCGCTGTACGCGGGCCTGGTCGCGAACGTGACGGCGTACGAGGACCTGGCCCTCCGGGCGGCGCTGCACGGCGGCCGGGACCGCGTCTTCCGCGCCCTCCTCGCCCACCCCCTGGTCGGCCAGTACGCGTACGCCGAGACCCTCACCGACCAGCTGATCGCGCACAACCGGGAGCACCTCGCGTGGGCCTGACCGCAAGCGTCCTCGCCATCGACGCGGGCAACAGCAAGACCGACGTCGCGGTCGTGGCGGCCGACGGGAGCGTCCTCGCCACGGCCCGCGGCGGCGGGTTCCGGCCGCCGGCCGTGGGCGTGGAGACGGCGGTGGACGTGCTCGCGGACGCCGTCGCGCGCGCCTACGCCGAGGCCGGGGTGACCTCGGTCGCGCACGTCTCGGCGTGTCTGGCCAACGCCGACCTGCCCGTGGAGGAGGAACGGCTGGCGTCGGCCCTGCACGCGCGCGCGTGGGGCACGACGGTGGAGGTCCGCAACGACACGTTCGCCGTCCTGCGCGCGGGCGTGGCCGAGCCGCGCGGGGTGGCGGTGGTCTGCGGCGCGGGCATCAACTGCGTCGGCATGCGCCTGGACGGCCGCACGGCCCGCTTCCCCGCGATAGGCCGCATCTCCGGCGACTGGGGCGGCGGCTCGGGCCTGGCGGAGGAGGCGCTGTGGTTCGCCGCCCGCGCGGAGGACGGCCGCGGCGAGCCGACCGCGCTGGCGCGCACGCTGCCGGGGCACTTCGGGCTGGCCTCCATGTACGCCCTCATCGAGGCGCTGCACCTGGAACACATCGAGCCGGAGCGGCGGCACGAACTGGCGCCCGTGCTGTTCGCCACGGCCACGGAAGGCGATCCGATCGCACGTTCGATCGTGGAACGTCTGGCGGAGGAGGTGGTGTGCATGGCCGTGGTCGCGCTGTCCCGTCTCGACCTGCTCGGCGAGGAGACTCCGGTCCTGCTGGGCGGCAGCGTCCTGGCCGCCCGCCACCCGCAGCTCGACACGTCCCTGCGCGAACGCCTGTCCGCGCGGGCGCCCAAGGCGGTCCCCCAGGTGGTCACGGCCCGTCCGGTCCTCGGCGCGGCGCTGCTGGGACTGGACCGCACGGGGGCACCCGCGGCGGCCGGGGACCGGGTGCGGACCCGCTTCGAGCGCTGACGGGAACGGGCCGCGGCCCCCGCGGTGGACGGCCCCTCGCGTGCCCCGCGCGGCGGCGAACGGGGCACGCCCGCCCCGCGGGGGAACCGAACCGATCCGTCCTGCGTATTCATGGGCAGGGGGTGGTGCGGGGCGTGCGCCGTGTGCGCCCCCTGGTGACCTCGTCGCGGCCTGACCAAGATCCGGTGAAGGCCGGTGCGGATGTCGGTTCCGGCAGGGATACTTGCGGCGACGGATGACCACGGGGGGTCAGCAGTGACACACTCGCCGAACAGCAGCGCGGCACCGCCGGGCCCCGGCGCGCCCGCGCCGCCCGCCGTGCCGCCGCAGCCCGGGGCGCCTGCCCCGCCGCGCCCACCGGTGCCCGCGGCCCCGGCGGCGGCCCCCGCGCCGCCGCGCCGTACGGCGTTCGCCGAGGGCGTCGACCGGCTGCGCGCCGCCGCCGTCACCGAGCCGGGGCGGCTGCGCCTGATCGGTGCGCTCCTGGCGCTGCTCGTCGTCGCGTTCGGTGCCGTCGCCGCCTGGCAGAGCGGGCACCGGCAGTCGGCCGCCGACGACGTCCTGCGCCACAGCCAGCCCCTCAGCTCCGAGGCCGCCGGGATCTTCCGCTCCCTCGCCGACGCCAACACCATGGCGAGCAGCGGCTATCTGGCGGGCCTCCAGGAGTCGCGCGCGACCCGCACGCGCTACGAGTCGGACATCGCCGCCGCCGCCGAGAGCCTGGTGACGGCCGCCGCCAACTCCACGCCCGGTTCCCCGGCCACCAAGGCCATCAGCGACCTCAACGAACTGCTGCCGCGCTACAAGGGCCTGGTCGAGACCGCCCGCGCCAACAACCGGCAGGGCTTCCCGGTGGGCGGCGCCTATCTGCGCGCCGCCAACACCCTGATGCAGAACCGGATGCTCCCGGCGGCCGAGAAGCTGTACACGAACGAGAACGGGCGGCGCGACGCGGACTACGGCGACGCGACCCCGTACCCGTGGGCCGCGATCGCGCTCGGCGTGCTCGCCCTGGCCGCCCTCGCCTTCGCCCAGCACCGCGACTACCGGCGGACCAACCGGGTGCTGAACCACGGCCTGGTGGCCGCCGCGGCGGCCACCACCGTGGTCCTGCTGTGGCTGGTCGTCGGCCACAGCGTCGCCCGCGCGGGCCTCCACGACTCGCGGCGCGGCGTGGACGCGCTGGACGTGCTGCACGACGCGCGGATCGCCTCCCTCAAGGCCCGCGGCGACGAGAACCTCACCCTGGTGAGCCGCGGCGCGGAGACCAAGCGCCTGCCGGACGGCACGGACATGGACGCCTACGACTGGAACTACGACCAGGAGATCGGCGGCCTCGCCCGGACCCTGGCCGAGGCCGAGTCGCTCACCGGCGACGCGGCGGGCCGGGCGCCGGTGCGGGCCGCGAGCGAGTCGGTGAAGGTGTGGAAGTCCCGCCACGCGCTGGCCCGCCAGGCCAACGACCTCGGCGACTACAAGGCGGCCCGGGACCGGGTCATCGGTACCGGCGCGAAGGACCAGTCGACGGGCAGGTGCTTCGACGACGTCGACGCCTCGCTCGTGACGGCGCTCGACCACGCCACGCAAAAGGTCGACGACGCCACGCGGGACGGGCTGGACGCGATGGGCCACCTGCCGGAGGGCTCCGCGGCCCTGGCCCTCCTCGGCGCCGCCGGCGCCCTGCTGGGCATCGGGCGCAGGCTGTCGGAGTACCGGTGAGAGGGAGCGTGACAGGGGTGGAAGGAGGCGTGCGCATGCGGGTGCGGCGGCGGTCCGGTCTGCGGGGCTGGGGCGGCGTGGGCGCGATGGCGGTCGTCTGCGTCCTGGCGCTGGCGTTCGTCCTGGTGCTGCCGGGCACCCGCTCGCACGGCGGGCGCACCCCGGTCGCCGCCGGCGCACGGACCACGCAGGGCGTGCAGGCCAAGGCCGGCGACTGCCAGGACGGCGACGTGCAGAACCTGAGCCTGGCACCGGCGGACGCCGAGGGGCCCGCCGTCGCGGCGATCAGGAAGCGCGGCTACCTCCGGGTCGGCGTCGACCAGAACAGCTACGGCTGGGGCTACCGCAACCCGAACAGCGCCTCCGACGACCTGGACGGCTTCGACATCGCCCTCGCCCACCAGATCGCCCAGGACCTCCTCGGCGACCGGGACAAGGTCGCGTTCAAGGCCATCCCGACCAACGAGCGGGAGAAGGCGATCGCGGACGACCGGGTGGACCTCGTGGTGCGCACCATGACGATCACCTGCAAGCGCCTGGAGAAGGTGGCGTTCTCCGCGCCGTACTTCCTGACCGGCCAGCAGGTCCTCGCCCCGCGCACGTCGTCGATCACCGGCTACGACAAGTCCCTCGCCGGGAAGAAGATCTGTTCCGCGACCGGTTCGACGGCCTACGACCACCTGGCCGCCGACAAGAAGAGCGGCACCCTGCCCGGCTCCACCGACATCTCCACCACCGTCCCCAACCAGCTGGACTGCCTGGTGCGGCTGCAACTGAACGAGGTGGACGCGGTGGTGACCGACGGCGCCCTCGCCGCCAGCCAGGCCGCGCAGGACCCGGCGGTGGAGCTGAAGGGCGGCACCTTCACCAAGGAGTACTACGGCGTGGCGATGAAGCGCGGCGCCGACGATCTGGTACGTCAGGTCAACCGGAGCCTGGAGAACTACCGCAAGGACGGGGGCTGGAAGCGGGCGTACGACAACTGGCTGTCCCGCACGCTGGGTAAGGACTCGGAGTCGGCGACCCCGCCGACACCGGACTACCGGTGAGCACCCGGTGACCGTCGCCCGCGCGGGCGGCGGGCCGGGGCGCCGCCGGGCGGCGCAGGACCGACGGAACACGAAGAGCAGCGAGAGGTGATCGATGGGCGGCGCGGACCCCGCCGGGCCGGTGCTGGACCGGGACGAGGTGGACCGTGCGCTGGCGCGGCTCGGCGCGGAGCACGAGGCGATCGAGACCTCGCTCCTGGCCCTCCAGGACCACGCGGGCCGCAGGCTCCTCGAAGGCGCCCGCCTCACCGGCGTCACCCAGGAGCGCTGGGCGGCCGCGGAGGCGTCGATCACGCTGCTGTGGGCGTACTTCGACGCCTACACGGCCGCGTTGCGCAGCGCCCGTGAGATCCGTGCCCGGCGCCGCTGGTCCAGCCGCGAGGACCTGGTGGAGCTGACCGGGCTGCTGCGCGGCGAGTCCGTCACGGTGCCCGGTTCTGCCGCGGCCGCGGCGAACGCCCCGGCCCTCACCGGTGCGGGCCGCCTCAGCCACAGCTTCTCGCTGGCCGCGCTGGTGGACCGGATGAACGAGCTGTACGCGAGCAGCCTGGACCTGGTGGTCGCCGCCGACGCGGTCTGGTCGGCGCTGCCCGCCCGGATCGACCTGCTCGCCGCCGAACTGCAGCGCACCCGGCGGCTCGCGCACTCGGTCGGCGTCCGCCCCGGCGAGCATCCGGCGGGCGACGACCTGGAGCGCATCACCCGCACCCTGACCGGCCTGCGCGAGCAGGTGGTCAGCGATCCGCTCGCCTACTGGACGCCCGCGCAGGGCAGTTCGGCGCCGGGCGGCGGCCGCCCGGACACCACGGTGTACGACCGCGAGGCGCGCGCGCTGGAGGAGGTGCGCCGGGAGATCGACGCCGTGCTCGGGGTGCGGCAGGACGCCGAGCAGCGGCTGATCAGGCTCCGGGACGTGCTCTCGCGCGCGGACCGCACGCTCGCCGAGGCGCGGACCGCGCGCGGCGAGGTGCTGGCGAAGATCGCCGCCACGGAGGTGCCGGTGGTCAGCGGGCCGCCGACCGCCCTCCAGGAGCAGTTGGCGACGGCCGCCGAGTACCGCAGGCAGGCTCAGTGGCACCGCCTGTCGCCGCTGCTGGAGTCGCTGGAGCAGAAGGCGGAGGACGAACTGCTGCGGGCGCGCGAGTCGTTGACGGCGGTCACCGCGCCGCTTGCGGTCCGCGCCGAGCTGCGCGGCCGGCTGGACGCGTACCGGGCGAAGGTGACCCGGCACGGTCTGGCGGAGGATCCGCTGCTGGTCGAGCGGTACGACGCGGCCCGCCGCATGCTGTGGAGCGCGCCCTGCGACCTGCGGGTGGCCGAGCAGGCCGTGCTGCGCTACCAGCGGGCGGCGGCCGAACTGCTCGGCACGGCGCGGGTGCCGCGCCAGGGCGGCCCTCGGGACGACGACGGTAAGGGGGAGTCATGAGCCAGGCGGGGCAGACCTGCCAGCGGCCGGACTGCGGCGGCGCGTACGAGGACGTGGGCGGCGGCGAGCTGTACTGCGACACGTGCGGTCTGGCGCCGGTGGTGTCGGTGACCGGCATGGTCGCCTCGGCGCCCACCGGGGTCGCCGGCGGCGCGGGCGGCTCGGCGGGCAGCGGGAGCGCGTCTTCCGGCACGGCCGGCGGCGCCCGCGGCGCGGGTACGTCGTCGCAGTCGTCGAGGTCGCGCCGGTCGGTGTCGGGGCGACTGTCGCGTTCCCTGTCGGGCCGGTCCACCAGCCGCTCGGTGTCGGTGCGCAGTTCCGGTTCGGCCGCGGGCTCCTCCGGGCGCAGCCGGCTGGGGGCGGGTCTGGTGCAGGTGCCGCAGGTGCCGCGGCCCGACCCGCGTTCGATGGTGCTGGACGACCCTGAGGTGCCCGAGCGGAAGCGGTTCTGCTCGCGCTCGGACTGCGGGGCGCCGGTGGGCCGGGCGCGCGGTGAGCGGCCGGGCCGCACGGAGGGCTTCTGCACCAAGTGCGGCCATCCGTACTCGTTCGTGCCCAAGCTGAAGCCCGGGGACGTCGTGCACGGCCAGTACGAGGTCGTCGGCTGCCTGGCGCACGGCGGTCTCGGCTGGGTCTACCTCGCCGTGGACCGGGCGGTGTCCGACCGGTGGGTCGTGCTCAAGGGCCTGCTCGACACCGGCGACCAGGACGCGATGGCGGCGGCCATCTCCGAGCGGCGCTTCCTGGCGGAGATCGAGCACGCCAACATCGTGCGGATCTACAACTTCGTGGAACACCTCGACCAGCGCACCGGCTCCCTCGACGGCTACATCGTGATGGAGTACGTCGGCGGCAAGTCGCTGAAGGAGATCGCCAACGCCCGCCGCGCCGCGGACGGCAGGCGCGACCCGCTGCCGGTGGAGCAGGCGTGCGCGTACGGCATCGAGGCCCTGGAGGCGCTCGGCCACCTGCACAGCCGCAACCTGCTGTACTGCGACTTCAAGGTCGACAACGCGATCCAGACCGAGGACGAGC
The DNA here is from genome assembly GCF_040641015.1 of Streptomyces sp. NPDC021356. Classification (NCBI taxonomy): domain Bacteria; kingdom Bacillati; phylum Actinomycetota; class Actinomycetes; order Kitasatosporales; family Streptomycetaceae; genus Streptomyces; species Streptomyces sp. NPDC021356. The sequence goes on from NZ_JBFACU010000028.1 coordinate 35,558, forward strand.
TGAAGCTCATCGACATGGGCGCGGTGCGCCGCATGGACGACGACGAGTCGGCCATCTACGGCACCGTCGGCTACCAGGCGCCCGAGGTCGCGGAGACCGGCCCGTCGGTGGCCAGCGACCTGTACACGGTGGCCCGCACGCTCGCGGTGCTCACCTTCGACTTCCAGGGCTACACGAACGTCTTCGTGGACTCCCTGCCCGACCCGGACACCATCGAGGTGTTCCGGCGCTACGAGTCCTTCTACCGGCTGCTGGTGCGGGCCACCGACCCGGACCCGGCCCGCCGGTTCGCCTCCGCGCAGGAGATGGCCGAGCAGCTGACGGGCGTGCTCCGGGAGGTCGTGTCGCTGCAGACGGGCCGGGCGCGTCCGGCGCTGTCGACGCTGTTCGGGCCCGAGACCAGGGTCACGGACACGGAGCTGTTCCCGGCACTGGACGGCGACGTGTCCCGGCTGGGCGCCCGGCCCCCGCGCGGTCCCCGGGCCCCGGCCGCGGCCCTGGCGCTCGGCCCGGCCCCCGCGCCGCCCGCCCCGGGCGCTGCCGCCGTGCCCGCACCCGGCGCCCCGGTCGCCGCCCCGGTTCTCGTGAAGCCGGCCGGTGCCCCGGCGGCGGCGCTCGCCCTGCCCGCCCCGCACGTCGATCCCGGCGACCCCGACGCGGGCTTCCTGGCGGGTCTGATGGCGTCCGCGCCGGCCGAGCTGATCCACGCCCTGACCGCCGCGCCCGCGCCCTCGACCGAGACCCGGCTGCGCGAGGTCCGCGCCCGCCTGGAGACCGGCGAGGCGGACACCGCCGTACGCGTGCTGCGCGCCCTGGAGCAGCAGCACCCCGACGACTGGCGGGTCGTCTGGTACCGGGGCCTGACCGCCCTGGTCACCGCCGACCACGAGGAGGCGGCGCTCGCCTTCGACGCGATCTACGACGCCTTCCCCGGGGAGGTCGCGCCGAAGCTGGCGCTCGGCCTGTGCGCGGAGGTCCTCGGCCAGCTCGACAACGCGGCCGAGTACTACCGCCTGGTCTGGTCGAGCGACCCCAGTTACGTGAGCGCGGCCTTCGGACTGGCCCGGGTCCGGCTCGCGGGCGGCGACCGGCAAGGGGCGGTACGGGCCCTGGAGTCGGTCCCGGAGTCCTCCATCCACTACACGGCGGCGCGGGTGGCGGCCGTACGGGCGCGGCTGCGGCACCGTACGGCACCCGCCTCCGACACGCCGTTCCTGGCGGACCTGACGGCCGCCGCCGGGCAGGTGGAGGCGCTGCGGGCCTACGGTCTGGACCCCGCCCGGCGCGAGCTGCTGTCGGCCGAAGTACTCGGCTGCGCGCTGGACTGGATACTCTCCGGGGGCCGGGCCACCGACCCGTCCTCCCGGCGGGTGCTGCTCGGCAGCGACCTGGACGAGCGGGGACTCCGCTTCGGCCTGGAGCGTACGTACCGCACGCTGGCCCGGCTGGCGCCCGGCGGCGAGGAGAGGATCGACCTGGTGGAACGTGCCAACCGTTACCGCCCCCGGACGTGGGTGTAGTTGATGTCCCAGATGCACCAGCAGGCCGCTCTGACGAACTGCCCGAGCTGCGCGGAGCCGCTGGAGGCGGGTGACCGTTTCTGCGGCGCCTGCGGATACGACCTGTCCGCCGCCGCGCCCCGGCACGACATGCCGACGGTCCAGATGAACGGCGGCGCGGTGCCGCGCCCGTCCGCACCGCCCGAGGGCGGCACGGAGGGCGACGGGTGGCCGCTCGCCCCGCAGTCGGACAGTTCCGGCGCGGCCCGCATGCAACGCCCCGCCGACCTCCCGGGCACCGACTCGGGCGGCTCACCGCTGCCCGCTCAGGGGCAGCACGGGCGGGAGCCGTCAGCGGCGGCGCCGGAGGCGGGCGTACGGTTCGACCGTCCCGCGGAGCCCGAGGAGTACCCGCTCCAGGCCCCGGACCCGCGCACGGCCCCGGACGGCACGGAGGGCACCGCCGCCCTCCCGGAATCCGGCGCACCGGTCGGCAGCGGTGTTCCCGGCGGGACCGGTGTCGCGGACAGCACCGGTGTTCCGGACGGGACCGGTGTTCCCGGTGAGACCGGCGCGGTGTGCGTGGCCTGTCGGGCGGGCCGGGTGGACGGCGACGGCTACTGCGAGAACTGCGGTCACGCCCAGCCCCGCGAACGCGACCACATGGAACGGCAGTCGGGCCCGGTCGCGGCGGTCAGCGACCGCGGTCTGCGCCACCACCGCAACGAGGACGCGTTCGCCGTCGGCAACGCCGTCCTGCCCGACGGCTCTCCCGCGACGGTGGCCGTCGTCTGCGACGGCGTCTCCTCCGCGACCCGCCCCGACGAGGCCTCCCTCGCCGCCTCCCGGGCCGCCTCCGAGTCCCTGCTGGCCGCCCTGCCCCGGGGCACGCACCCGCAGCAGGCCATGCACGACGCGATCGTCGCCGCCGCGCGGGCGGTCGACGCGCTCGCCGAGGAGCCCGCCGGGGCCCGTGAGCACGCCCCCCAGCAGAACTCCCCCGCCTGCACGCTCGTCGGCGCGGTGGTCACCGCCGGGCTGCTGATCGTCGGCTGGGTCGGCGACAGCCGCGTCTACTGGGTGCCGGTGGACCGCGCGGCGCCGCCGGCCCGGCTCACCGAGGACGACTCGTGGGCCGCGCAGATGGTCGCGGCGGGCCTGATGAGCGAGGCGCAGGCCTACGCCGACGAGCGCGCCCACGCGATCACCGGCTGGCTCGGCGCGGACGCCTACGAACTGGAGCCGCACACCGCCTCGTTCAAGCCGGACCGGCCCGGAGTGGTCGTGGTCTGCACGGACGGCCTGTGGAACTACGCCGAGTCGGCGCAGGAGATGGCCGAGGCCCTGCCCCTGGACGCGGCCGTGCGCCCGCTGCACAGCGCCCGGGTCCTGGTCGGCCACGCGCTCGACGGCGGGGGCCACGACAACGTAACAGTGGCCGTCCTGCCGTTCCCGGCACCGCCGCAGGGGGCAGGATCGGCCTGAGGGACACGGCCGGAGCGCGCGAGGGGGCGCCCGGTCCGGGTGCCCTCGCACGGGGACTTCCCGGGGACCGGAGGGCACCGTCAGGGGGCCGGGGGGGACCGGTCCGGCAGAGCCGCACAGTCGTCAGCCCCGCCCGCGGGGCCCAGAGGGGGGATCTGGGAAGGCATGGCCAATTTCTCGAAGTCCAGCGTGCCGCGGTTCTCGATGGACGTGTACCAGAACGAGTACCTGCCGGAGGGCGGGCGGGAGGTCGACGCCATCGTCACGGTGACGGCGACCGGCGGGGGCACCATCGGGAGCGCGGTCACCGCCCCGCACCTGTACCCGTCCGGCCAGGGGCCGTCCGCGGCGGTGGTCGTCATGGTCGACTGCTCAGGTTCGATGGACTACCCGCCGACCAAGATGCGGGGCGCCCGTGAGGCCACGGCCGCCGCGATCGACACGCTGCGCGACGGCGTGCGGTTCGCGGTGGTCGCCGGGACGCACGTGGCCACGGAGGTCTACCCGGGCGGCGGCAGGCTCGCCGTCGCCGACGCCACCACCCGCGACCAGGCCAGGACCGCGCTGCGCCGGCTCGGCGCGGGCGGCGGCACCGCCATCGGCACCTGGCTGCGGCTGGCCGACCGGCTGCTCGCCTCGCAGGACGTCGCCATCCGGCACGGCATCCTGCTCACCGACGGCCGCAACGAGCACGAGTCGCCGGACGACCTCAGGGCGACGCTCGACGCGTGCGCCGGGCGCTTCACCTGTGACGCCCGCGGTGTGGGCACCGACTGGGAAGTGAAAGAAGTCACAGGGATCGCCTCCGCGCTGCTGGGCACCGCCGACATCGTCGCCGACCCGGCCCGCCTGGCCGCCGACTTCACCCGGATGATGGAGACGGCGATGGGCAAGGAGGTCGCCGACGTCGCCCTGCGGGTGTGGACACCGGTCGGTGCCACGATCAAGTTCGTCAAGCAAGTCGCCCCCACCGTCGAGGAGCTGGGCGACCGCCGCAGCGAGGCCGGCCCGCGCGCCGGGGACTACCCGACCGGCTCCTGGGGCGACGAGTCCCGGGACTACCACCTCTGCGTCGAGGTCCCGAGCGCGAACATCGGCCAGGAGATGCTGGCGGCACGGGTCTCCCTGGTGGTGCCGGAGCCGGACGGAAGCTCCCGGAACCTCGGCGCCCAGGGTCTCGTACGGGCCGTGTGGACCGACGACATGGCCGCTTCCACCTCCATCAACCCTCAGGTCGCCCACTACACCGGGCAGGCCGAACTGGCCCGGGCCATCCAGCAGGGGCTCGATCTTCGCAAAGCGGGCGATTTCGATGGAGCAACGACCAAACTGGGGCGGGCGGTTCAGCTCGCGAACGCCTCCGGGAACGCCGATACCGCGAAGCTGCTCGCCAAGGTGGTGGACGTGGTGGACGCCGCGACGGGTACTGTGCGACTGAAGGCGAAGGTCGAGGAGGCCGACGAGATGACTCTCGAGACCCGGTCGACAAAGACTGTTCGTGTAAAGAAGTGACCTGGCACGGCTCGGCTCCACGAGCCGGCGGTACGACCCAGCAGCACAGCGACAGACAGTGAGCCCGGCCCCTCGGGGTGGGAGAAATCCGGCCGATGCGGCCGGAAAGGAGAGGGGGAAGCGCCGACATGCCGACCTGCCCGAACGGACACCAGTCGGGTTCCGACGACTGGTGCGAGGTCTGCGGTCACCGCATGGCCGGTGCCGTACCACCACCTCCCCCGCCGCCTCCCCCGGTCGGCGGCTACGGCTTCCCGCCCGCGCCGGGACCGGGCGGACCCGGCGGCCCTGGCGGTCCCGGGCCGGCCGGCGGCTTCCCGCCGCCTCCCGGGGGGCCCGGCTCCCAGCCGGAACTCTGCCCGCAGTGCCGCACGCCCCGCGAGGGCGGTGCGCCGTTCTGCGAGGAGTGCCGGTGGAACTTCCTGACGAACACCGCCACCTCGTACACCCCGGCCGCCCCGCGCCCGCAGGCGCCCGGCCCCGGCCCGGTCGGCGGCCCCGGCGGCGGTACCGGCCCGCGCTTCCCGCAGGCGCCCGCCCCGGCCTACGGCAGCGGCGGCGACGCCTTCGACTACCAGGGCTCCCGGCCCTCCCAGGTGAACCGGCCGGCCGAGCCGATCCCGCCGAACCCGCCCTTCGGCGACCCCGCGGGCCGTCCCGGCGGCCCGGGCGGCCCCGGTGGGCCCGGCGGCCCCGGCTCCTCGGGCTTCGGCGGCGCCCCCCGGCCGACCGGCCCGTCCGGTGGTCCGGGTGGTCCCGGTGCTCAGGGCGCACCCGGAGGACCCGGCCCCTCGGGCTTCGGCGGTGACCCTTCCCGCCCCCTCCCGCCGCCCCCCGGCCCGCCGCCGCACGCCGGCCTCGGCGCTCCTGGTGGCCCCGGCGCACCCGGCGGCGCCCCGCAGGCCTTCCACCGGGCCGGCCCGCCCGCGCCGCCGCCCTTCCCGCAGGAGGCGAACAGGCCACAGCCCGGCGGTCCGTCCTTCGGCGGTGGCGACGACGACTGGGTGATCTCCCCGCCGTCGTCCACGAACCCCGGCGGCCCAGGTCCTGGTGGTCCGGCCGGTGGTCCCGGCGCTCCGGGTGGTCCGGCCGGTGGTCCCGGTGGTTACGGCTACCCGCAGCCCGGCCCCGGACAGCGCCCCGGCCCTCAGGGCGGCCCCGGTGGTTACGGCTACCCGCAACCCGGCCCCGGACAGCCTCCGGGCGCCCAGGGCGGCCCCGGTGCCTACGGCTACCCGCAGCCCGGCGCCACGCAGGCCCCGCCGCCACCCCCGCCCGGCCCCGCGTTCCCGCACCAGGCACAGCAGCCGCAGCAGACCCAGCCGCCGCAGCAACTCCACCAGCCGCAGCAGCCGGCGACCTGGACGGCGACGATCGGGCCGGACCGCGAGTACTTCATGGCGATGATGCACCGCTCCGGCCCCGAGGCCGCGGGCCTGAACCTGCCCGCGTACTCGCCCGAGCAGCAGCGCACGCTCAGCGGCGACCAGATCACCATCGGCCGCCGCCGGCACTCCACCGGGGACACCCCCGACATCGACCTGGCGGTGCCGCCGGAGGACCCGGGCGTCTCGCACCAGCACGCGGTGCTCGTCCAGCAGCCCGACGGCAACTGGGCGGTGGTCGACCAGAACTCGACCAACGGCACCACGGTCAACGGCTCCGAGGAGCCGATCCAGCCCTTCGTGCCGGTGCCGTTGCAGGACGGGGACCGGGTGCACGTCGGCGCGTGGACGACGATCACCGTCCGGCGCGGCTGACCGGAGGGCGTACGGATCAACCCGGCAGGGGCCAGCTGTGCGGCCCCTGCGGGTCGTCCAGCCACGCCCGGGCCCGCTCGCCGCTCACGGTGACCCCGTAGCGCTCCCGTTCCGGCCGGCCCGCGCGTTCCCACAGGTCGTACGCCTCGCGTGCGTCGGTCCGCCCCCGGACCAGGGCGAGCAGGAAGCGGAAGGACTCGTCCTCACGGGCCCGCGCGGGTACGCCCTCCAGCCTCGGCACCGGTGCCGCCGGTCCGCTGCCGCCGCCGCGCAGCGGCACGAAGTAGGCGGGAGTGTCGAGGAACGGTCCTTCCGCGTGCCCGGCGTCCCGCACCGTCAGGGCGACCAGCCCGGTGGCGATCGGCAACAGGATCCGGCCACCGGGGACGCACTGGGCCGGCCAGGCGGGCGGGACGGAGGGCAGCGCGCAGGTGGCGATGATCCGGTCGAAGGGGGCGCGCCGGGGGACCCCGCGGGTGCCGTCTGCGGTGACCACCACCGGGTGGTGGCCTGCGGCGGCCAGGTGGCGCCGGGCCGACTCGGTGATCTCCGGTTCCAGGTCGACGGTGGTGACGAGGCCGTCGTCACCGAGCCGGTGGGCGAGCAGCGCCGCGTTGTAGCCGGTGCCCGCGCCGATCTCCAGGACCCGGTCGCCGTCCCGCACCCGCAGCTCGGCGAGCATCTGCGCCATCAGCGAGGGCTGGCTGCTGGAGGAGACGAGTTCGCCGTCGCGCAGCCGGGTGGCCAGCGGCACGTCCTCGTAGGCGCCGCGCAGCCACCGCTCCCGCGCGGCGGGGTCCGGGTCCTCGCCCCAGCGCCGTTCGTAGCCGCCGGGGCCGGCGACGTAGTAGTACGGCACGAACAGGTGCCTTGGCACCGCGGCGAACGCCTCCCGCCACACCGGGTCGCGGGCCCAGGCCCCGCTCGCCTCGATCTCCCGGACCAGCGCGGCCCGCTCCGCGGCGGCCTGCCCGGCCCGGTCCTTGTCGTCGGTGTCGACGGGGTGCGCGCCCATGGCTCCACTGTGCGGCGCGATCGGCCGCGGGGCGAGCCTCCACGTCAGGGCGTGGGGGGACCTAAGTCCTCGGTCCTGCGTCCGGCCGTCTGAGACGATGAACGGGTGAATGAGATTCGGCGCGGCACGCTTCAGGAGCAGACCTTCTACGAGCAGGTCGGTGGGGAGGAGACCTTCCGCCGGCTCGTCCACCGTTTCTACGAGGGGGTCGCAGGCGATCCCGAGCTGCGGGCCATGTACCCGGAGGAGGACCTCGGTCCGGCGGAGGAGCGGCTGCGGCTGTTCCTGATCCAGTACTGGGGCGGCCCGACGACGTACAGCGAGCGGCGCGGCCACCCGCGGCTGCGCATGCGGCACGCGCCCTTCACGGTGGACCGGGCGGCGCACGACGCGTGGCTGCGGCACATGCGCGCCGCCGTGGACGAGCTTGGCCTGTCCGAGGAGCACGAGCGCACGCTGTGGAACTACCTGACGTACGCGGCGGCGTCGATGGTCAACACCCCGGACTGAGCCGCCGGGGCCCCGCCCGGCCCCGTCCCGTCCGGCCGTACGGCCCCGCTCCCGTCCGGCCCGGCCCGGTGAGGGCAGACCCGGTCAGGGCAGGCCCGATGACGTCGCCCGGGTTGCCCGCTTCGCCCGGTCCGCCCGCCCGTACCGGACGGTTCGACCGCTCGGAGTCCCGTATTCCGGTCGTTCGTCGCCGTATTCCGGTCACAATCCGATCAAGCTAGTTCTACAAGCGCTTACCCCGCCCCCGGCTCCTCTGACAGCATCACCGGCAGGTCTGGACAACTGCGGGGGGAGCCGCGTGGGGGGATTCACGGGATTCGTCCTGTCGCGGGCGCGCGCACACCGCTTGCTCCTGGCCGCCGCTGTGCTCTCGGTCCTGCTGACCACGGCGGTGCTGGCGACGCTCACCGCCTACTCCGGCGCGATCGGGGACGCCTCGCTGCGCCACTCGCTGAAGGACCCGCGCAACGCGGCCGCCACGACCCTCGTCGTCAAGGCCGACGTACCGCCCGCCGGCCGCGCCGCCGCCGACGCGGCCGTGCGCAGGCAGGCCCGCACCGCCTTCGACGGCCTGCCGGTGGCCGTGCGCTCCCTGGCCCGCTCCGGCCCCTACGCGCTCCCGCGTTCGCTCCAGCCGCCCGCCGCGCGCTCCGGCGACCCGGACCTGACGTACTTCGCCGCCCTCGATGCCGCCCAGGTGCGGCTCGTCTCCGGCCGCCTGCCGCACGCGACGGCGACCGGGGACCTGGAGGCCGCGCTGCCCCAGGCGGCGGCCCAGCGCCTGGGCCTGAAGCCGGGCGCCCGGCTGACACTCGCCGACCGGCTCGACGACCACGAGGCCCACGTACGGATCACCGGGCTGTACCGGCCCGCCCGGACCGACGCGCCGTACTGGCAACTGGACGACCTGGGCGGGCGCGGCATCCGCAAGGTCGACTTCACGACGTACGGCCCCCTCCTCGCCGACGCCGGTGTCCTCACCGGCGGCCGGGTGAGCGCGGGGCAGACCGGGTGGCAGGCGTCGGCGGACTTCTCCGCGCTGACCACCGGCCGGACCGGCGCGCTGCGCGACGCGGTCCGCGCGGGCGCGGCGTCCCTGAAGAAGACGACCGCGATCGGCGGCACGCCGACCGTCACGACCTCGCTGCCCGATGTCCTCGACCGGATCGACCGCTCCCTGCTGGTGGCCCGCTCGACACTGCTGATCGCCGCGCTCCAGCTGGCGCTGCTCGCCGGGTACGCGCTGCTGCTGGTGGCCCGGCTGCTGAGCAGCGAGCGCGCCGGTGAGACCCGGCTGCTGCGGGCCCGCGGCGGTTCCCGGGCCCGGCTGGCGGCGCTGGCCGCGACGGAGGCGCTGCTGCTCGCCGTACCGGCCGTGATCTGCGCTCCCCTGCTGGCCGGCCCGCTGACCCGGCTGCTGGCCGGGCACGGCGCCCTGGCCCGGATCGGGCTGCACCCGGACGTCCCGCTGACGGGCGGCCCCGGGGTGTGGCTGGTCGCGGCCGGCGTGGCGCTGGGCTGCGCGCTGGCGGTGACGCTGCCCGCCCTGACCTCGTCCCTCGCGCCCGGCCGGCGGGCCCGCGCGCTGCCCGCGCCGCTGCGGGCGGGCGCGGACGTGGGCCTGCTGGCGGTGGCCGCCGTCGCGTACTGGCAGCTGAACCAGCAGTCCTCCGGCGCGGTCGGCGACGACAGCACCGGCGCCCTCGGCATCGACCCGCTCCTCGTCACCGCGCCCGCGCTGGCGCTGCTGGCCGGGACGGTGCTGACGCTACGCCTGCTGCCGCCGGTGGCACGTCTTGCCGAGCGCCGGGCGGCGGGTGGGCGCGGGCTGCCCGCGGCGCTGGCCGGCTGGCAGTTCAGCCGCCGCCCCACGCGCGGCGCCGGACCGGTCCTGCTGCTCGTCCTGGCCATCGCGCTGGGCATGCTGGCGATCGGGCAGGGCGCATCCTGGAACCGTTCGCAGGACGACCAGGCGGACTTCCTCGCCGGTGCGCCGGTGCGCGTGATGGGCGCCGGGGAGGGCGGCCTGGGCCGCAGCGAGCAGTACGCGGCCGTCCCCCACGTCGAGGCCGCCGCCCCCGCCGTACGCACCTCGCTGCCGATGTCCGCCGACCGCACCGGGACCGTGCTCGCCCTGGACACCACGAGCGCGGCGGGCTCCGTACTGCTGCGCGGCGACCTGGCACCGGAACCGGTGCGCCCGCTGCTGGCGGGACTCGCCCCGAAGGGCGCGGCGGCGGGCGTGCAGGTGCCCGCGGGCACGGCCCGGCTGCGGCTGACGGCGGCCGTGCGCAGCTCTGCGGCGGAACACCCGGCCACGCCGGTGGACCTGGCGGTCACCCTCCAGGACCGCTACGGCGTCCCGTACCGCAAAGCCCTCCCCGCGCTGCCCGCCGACGGCCGCGCCCGCCCCCTCGACGTGGACCTGCCGCCCACCGCGGGGCCCCTGACGCTCACCGGTCTCGACCTGAGCGTGCCCCAGCCCGTGGACCGGGCCGCGGAGCACCGCCTGACCCTCCTTGCGGTCGAGGCCGACGGCGGCGGGGCGGCCCGGAGACTGACGCTGCCCACCGCCTGGACGGCGGTGTCCGCCGGCGGCGCCGACGCCCTTCCCGACGGCAGCAACGCCCCGGCCGCGGCCGAGGTGACCTCCGGCCGCCCGCTGACGGTCACCTACGGCACCGGCTACGTGCCGCACGAGGACATGTGGGCGGTGGGGACGGTCATCACCGTCCGGCTCCAGGTCACGCAGCCCGCGCAGCGGGAGATCGCGGCCGTGGCGACCGACCGCTTCCTGACCGCGGCGGGCGCCCACGCGGGACAGCGCATGGACGTGACGTTCGCCGGCCGCAACCTCCCGGTGCGGCTCGTCCGCGCGGTACGGGAGCTGCCGACCACGGCCGGGGCCGGCCAGAGCGCCTCCCCGGACCCGGCACACGACGGCGGAGGCCTCCTCATGGACCTGCGGGCGGTGAACCGGCTGCTCCAGACGCGCTACGGCGAGAGCGCCGAACCCACCGAGTGGTGGCTGCGCGCCGACGCCCGGCACGCGAGCGCCGTCGCCGCCGAGCTGCGCTCCCTGCCCGACGTCGATCCGGGGCAGGTCGTCGTGCGCGAGGAGATCGCCGGCCAGCTGCGCGACGACCCGTTCGGCGCCGGGCCGGCCGCCGCGTTCACCGCCGCCGCGATCGTCGCGGCGGCGCTGGCCGCGCTCGGCTTCGCGGTGAGCGCGGCCGGGGCGCTGCGCGAACGGGACGCCGAGTTCGCGGTGCTGCGCGCCCTGGGCGCACCGCGCCGCCAGCTCGCCCGGATGCTCGCCGCCGAACAGGGCGTCCTCGTCGCGCTGGCGGTGGTGGTCGGCGTGGCCCTGGGCACGGTCCTGACCCGGGCCGTGATCCCGCTGATCGTGCTGACCGGGCAGGCCACGAAACCGGTGCCGACGGTGCTGGTCCGGCTGCCGGTCGGCCAGGTGGCGCTGCTGCTGGCCGCCGTCGCCGCCGCACCGCTCGTCGTCACGGCGGTGCTGACCCTGCGCCGGGCCGACCCGGCGGTGTCCCTTCGAGACCGCGGAGGTGAGTGAGGTGAACACCGTCGCTCCCGCCTGGGTCCGGGTACGGCTGCGCACCGCGCCGGGTGCCGCCGCCGCCCTCGCCCTGCTGGTCGCGCTGACGGCGTGCCTGGCAGCCGCGTTCCCGCGCGCCCTGGACCACTACGAGGACGCCGGCCTGGGCCGGGCCGTCGAGCAGGCGACCCCGAAACGCACCACCCTGACGGTGAGCGCCCCCCAGCCCGGCCTCCAGCTCTCGGCGGCCGAGCGGGAACAGGCGCTGCTGCCGCAGGCGCTGGGCCGCCAGTTCGGCAGGGTCGTCGGCGCCGTCCCCCGGCCGCTCGTCGTCGACCGCGACCAGTCCTCGTACGGGGTGCAGAACACCGCCGACCTGACGGTGCCGGACCCGTGGATCCCACGGCCCAGCGGCGTCCCCCCGCAGATCCGCCTCGCCGCGCAGAACGGACTCGCCGCGCACTCCTCCCTGACCGCCGGACGGCTGCCCCGCGCGGCCGGCCGGGTCACCGCCGAGACGGCCGGGGTGGAGGCCGCGGTCACCGCCGAGACGGCCAGGAGCCTGCACATCAAGGTGGGTTCGGTCATCCACGTGCCCGCCGTCTCCCGCCCTCCGCTCGCCGTCCGCGTCACCGGCATCGTCACGCCCCGCGCGCCCGAGGGCGCCTACTGGGCGACCGAGCCGCTGCTGCGCTCCCCGGCCCTGATGCGGGTACCGGGCAGCAACGACCCCTTGTACTACTGGCTCGGCACCCTGCTGCTCCCGCCCGAGGCGGCCCCGGCCCTGCTGGCCACCAACGGCAGACCGGTCCGCTACTGGCAGGTGGCCCCCGACGGCGGCGCCCTGCACGCCCACGAACTCGGCCGGCTGAAGTCGGCGGTCGCCACCCTGGAGGCCGGACCGGGTCTCGGGCAGATGCGCGCGGCCACCGACCCGGCCGCGCAGGCCGCCACCGACCTCGACGACGTCCTCGCCTCCTACGACCGCCTGGCCTCGGGCGTCGGCCCGCTCGTCGCGGTCGCCGCGTTCGGCAGCGCGACCGTCGCCGCCGTGGTCCTGATGATGGCGGGCGGCCTGGCCGCCGACCGCCGCCGCACCGAACTCACCCTGCTGCGCGCCCGCGGCGCCTCCCTGCGCGGCCTGACCGGACGGCTGCTGGCCGAGACCGCGGTGGTCGCGGTGCCCGCCGGGGCGCTCGGACTCGGCGCGGCCCTGCTCGCCGTGCCCGAGGGCCGCCGCCTGCCCGCGCTGCTCGCGGCCGTCGCGGTCACGGCCGTCGCCTGTCTCGCGCTGCCGCTGCGCGCGGCGGCGGCGCACCGCGTGGTCCGCCTGCACGGCCCGCGCGAGGACACGGTGTCCGTACGTCCCTCCCGGCGCCGTACGGTCGCCGAGCTGACGCTGCTGGTGATCGCCGCGGCGGCGGTGGAGGCACTGCGGCGGCGCGGGGTCTCGGGCTCCTCGGACGCCTCCGGTGACCGACTCGTCTCGCTGGCGCCCGTACTGGTGGGCGTGATCGCGGCCCTCGTGCTGGTCCGCCTGTACCCGCTTCCGCTGCGCTGGCTGATGCGCCCCGCCGGGCGGCTGCGCGGCGCGGTCGGCCATCTCTCCCTGGCCCGCGCGGGCCGTACGTCCGTCTCCGCGGTGCTGCCCCTGCTCGCCCTGCTGACCGCGCTCACCACCGCCGCGTTCGGCGGTTCCGTGCTGGCGGGGGTGGCCGACGCCCGCGACCACGCCGCGCTCATCGCCGTCGGCGCCGACGGCCGCGTCGAGGGCACCGGGATGCTGCCGGCCGCGCTGCCCGACCGGGTGCGCGAGGTGCCCGGTGTGCGCGCGGTGACCGAGGTGGGCGTCAACTACGAGGCCAAGGCGGGTGACGACCTCACCCAGACGACCCTGGCGGGCGTGGTCCCCGCCGACTACGCGGCCCTGGCCCGCCGTACCGGACTCGGCGCGTTCTCCCAGGAGGAACTGCGGCGGCCCGCCGGTGACCGGCGGGACCCGCTGCCGGCGCTGGCCTCCCCGTCGGTCGCCGAGACGTACGGCACCCGGCCCTTCCCGGTCCGGCTCGACGACGGCACCTCGGTCACCGTCCGCATCGCCGTCGTCCGGGACCGGACACCGGCCGTGATCGGCACCCGCTTCCTGGTCGTGGACCGGTCCGGGCTGAGCAGCCAGGCCGCCCGCACGAGCACGCTGCTGCTGACCGGCGACCACCTGGACGCGGGCGCGCTGCGCCGGGCGGCGGGCGCGTCCGTGGGCGTGCAGCTGCGGTCGGCCGAACGGGCCCGGTACGTCGACTCCCCCCTCCAGTCCGGCGCGGAGCACATCTACACGGCGGCGGTGGCGGCCGGCACCGGTTACGCGGTGCTCGCCCTGCTCCTGGCCCTGCTGCGGGCCGCGCCCGAACGCACCGCGCTGCTCGCCCGGCTGCGCACCATGGGCCTCACCCGCGCCCAGGGCCGCCTCCTGCTCGTACTGGAATCCCTCCCCCAGGCGGTGCTCGCCGCGGCGGGCGGCGCGCTGACGGGCTGGGCGACCATCCGGCTGCTGTCCCCCGGCATCGACCTGACGACCATCGCGCTGCCCTCCAGCGCCGTCTCGGCCGGCGAGAACGTGCTGCGCACCGATCCGCTGTCCCTGGCCCTGCCGGCCGCGGGGGTCCTGCTGCTGGCGGTCGCCGTCGCCGTCGGGCAGGCGTGGTGGACGGGCCGCAGGGGCTCGGTGCGCGAGCTGCGGGCGGGGGACGCGCGATGAGCCCGTACGAGCCGCCGGGCCGCCGACGCGGACACCGTGAACGCGGCGGCCCCGGCAGCCGCCGCACCCGAAGCGGCAGCAGCGGCAGCGGCCCAGGTCCCCGTGACTGCCGTCGCTGCCATAGCTGCCCTAGCCTCCGTAGCAGCCGTAGCCGCCGTAGCCGCCGTGCAGGAGCCCTCCGATGACGACGAATCCCACCCTCGCCGACCTGGCCCGGCGCGCCACCGAGGACCGCACCCGGCCCGCCTACGGCCATGACGCCCTGATCACCTGCGACCGGCTGGTGCGCATCTTCTCCGCCGACGGCGTGGAGGTGCAGGCCCTCCAGGGGCTCGACCTGCTGGTACGCCAGGGGGAGCTGATGGCTCTGGTCGGCGCGTCCGGCAGCGGCAAGTCCACCCTCATGAACATCCTCGCCGGTCTGGACACGCCCACGGCGGGCGCCGCCCGGGTCGGGGACCACGACCTGCTCGCCATGACCGCCAAGGACCGGCTGCGCTACCGCCGTGAGGTCGTCGGTTTCGTCTGGCAGCAGACCTCCCGCAACCTGCTGCCCTACCTGACCGCCGCGCAGAACGTCGCGCTGCCCATGCAGCTGTCCGGCTCCCGGGGCCGCGCCCGCCGCGCCAAGGCCGAACGCGCGCTGGAGCTCCTGGAACTGCTGGAGGTCGGCGACTGCCGCGACCGGCGCCCGCACCAGATGTCGGGCGGCCAGCAGCAGCGCGTCGCGATCGCGGTGGCCCTCGCCAACAACCCCGCGGTACTGCTCGCCGACGAGCCCACCGGTGAACTCGACTCGCAGACCGGCGAGCAGGTCTTCGCCGCCTTCCGCACCGCCAACGAACGCCTGGGCACCACCATCGTCATCGTCACCCACGATCAGGCGGTGGCCACGGAGGTCCGCCGCACGGTCGCCATCCGCGACGGCCGCACCTCCACGGAGGTGCTGCGGCGCAGCGAGGTCGACGAGGCGACGGGCGACGAGCGGGTGGTGAGCCGCGAGTACGCGATGCTGGACCGCGCCGGCCGCCTGCAACTGCCGGCCGACTACACCCAGGCCCTGGGCATGCGCGACCGCGTGGCCCTGGAACTGGAACCCGACCACATCGCGGTCCGGCCGGACGACAGCGATCGGGACTGAGACGGCGCCGGGACGACAACGGGTCGGAGTGAGCCGGCCGCACGAGGACCTCGGCGTCCGCGCGGGCGTGCTCGGTGGCGGCGGGAGCCGGGACTACGACGGACGGGTCCGAACCGGCCGCGGACGGGTCCGGCCGGCGGGCGGGCGGCGGCTCAGCGGACGCTGACGCCCAGCGTCCCGAGGCCGGCCCGCCGTACGGCTATCGACCCGTACGGGGTGCGCAGCCGGAGCCAGGCGCCCGACGAGAACAGTGCGAGGCCGTCCGGCCCGGCGGCCGGTGCGGGCCGCAGGAAGCCGAGGGACTGCGCCGCGTGCACGGCCCGGACGGGAAGCCCGGTCTCCGCGACCGTCCGGGACCAGATCTCCCGGCCGATCCGGTCGAGTTCGCCGCGGGTGCGCCGCTCGGGCGCCAGCTCCCCCGTGCGGGCGCGGAACTCGGCGACGGCCCCGGAGACCAGCGCGCGCAGGGAGTTCGCCGGGGGGAGCCCGTCCTGCGCCCGCCAGCCGCCGCGCGGGGGCAGCACGCCCGCCCACGGCGGCCCGGTCACCGCGGCCGGGACGGCGGTCGTGGCCGCCTTCTCGTCGACGGCCTCCAGGAGTTCACCCGCGGAGACGGTCACGTCGAGGGTGGCGTCGAGGCCGTCCTCGTAGGGCTTGGCCAGAGCGACCGCGCGCACCGCCAGCACCTCGAAGGACGCCGGCCGCCCGAACACCGCCAGCGCCGTCCCCGCCGCCTGGAGGCGGACGGCGGCGGCACGGTCGTAGTGGAGCAGCCGGGAGAGGAAGGCGGCGAGATCGGCCGCCTCCGTCTCGTCGGCGAGGTGGAGCACCGTCATGCGGCGACGGCCTCCTCCTCGTCCGCGTCCCGGTACTCGCGCAGGAACTCGCGCTCCTCCGCGGTGAGCCGGCGGGGCCGCTGTGCCTCGAAGTCGAACGGCACGATCACCGTGGAGGCCCGGACGTAGATCTGGTCCCCGTCCTTCACCTCGTAGCCGAGGGTGAAGGAGGCGGCCCTGATCTCGGTCACCCACAGCTCGATGTCCACCGGCGCGTGCCGGTGGACGAGCTGCCTCTTGTAGTCGATCTCGTGGCGCGCCACCACGGACCCCTGCTTGAACTGCTTGTCCGGGCGGAACAGGAAGTCGATACGGGCCTCCTCCAGGTAGCGGAGGAAGACCACGTTGTTGACGTGGCCGTACGCGTCCATGTCCGCCCAGCGCAGCGGGCAGCGGTAGATGTGCCGCAAGACCGATCAGCCCCGGGTCAGCTTCTTGTAGGTGGCCCGGTGCGGGCGGGCGGCGTCCGGGCCGAGCCGCTCGATCTTGTTCTTCTCGTACGACTCGAAGTTGCCCTCGAACCAGAACCACTTGGAGTCGCCCTCGTAGGCGAGGATGTGCGTCGCCACGCGGTCGAGGAACCAGCGGTCGTGGGAGACGACGACGGCGCAGCCGGGGAACTCGAGCAGCGCGTTCTCCAGGCTGGAGAGGGTCTCGACGTCGAGGTCGTTGGTGGGCTCGTCGAGGAGCAGCAGGTTGCCGCCCTGCTTGAGGGTGAGGGCGAGGTTGAGGCGGTTGCGCTCACCGCCGGAGAGGACCCCGGCCGGCTTCTGCTGGTCCGGGCCCTTGAAACCGAAGGCCGAGACGTACGCGCGCGAGGGCATCTCGACCTGTCCGACGTTGATGTAGTCGAGCCCGTCGGACACGACCTCCCACAGCGTCTTCTTGGGGTCGATGTTGGCGCGGGTCTGGTCGACGTAGGAGATCTTGACGGTCTCGCCGACCTTGATGTCACCGGTGTCCGGCGTCTCCAGGCCCTGGATCATCTTGAACAGGGTGGTCTTGCCGGCGCCGTTCGGGCCGATGACGCCGACGATGCCGTTGCGCGGGAGGGTGAAGGACAGGCCGTCGACGAGGATCTTCTCGCCGAAGCCCTTGTGCAGGTCGTTCACCTCGACGACGACGTTGCCCAGGCGCGGGCCCGGCGGGATCTGGATCTCCTCGAAGTCCAGCTTGCGCATCTTGTCCGCCTCGGCGGCCATCTCCTCGTAGCGGGCCAGACGCGCCTTGGACTTGGCCTGCCGCCCCTTGGCGTTCGACCGCACCCACTCCAGCTCTTCCTTGAGCCGCTTCTGCCGCTTGGCGTCCTTCTGGCCCTCGACCTTCAGGCGGGTGGCCTTGGTCTCCAGGTACTTGGAGTAGTTGCCCTCGTAGCCGTGCAGGCGGCCGCGGTCGACCTCGCAGATCCACCCGGCGACGTTGTCCAGGAAGTACCGGTCGTGGGTGACGGCGACGACGGTGCCCTCGTACTTGGCGAGGTGCTGCTCCAGCCAGTTCACCGACTCGGCGTCGAGGTGGTTGGTGGGCTCGTCGAGGAGCAGCAGGTCGGGGGCCTCCAGCAGCAGCTTGCACAGCGCCACCCGGCGCTTCTCGCCACCGGAGAGGTTGACCACGGGCCAGTCGCCGGGCGGGCAGCCCAGGGCGTCCATGGCCTGCTCCAGCTGGGCGTCGAGGTCCCAGGCGTTCGCGTGGTCCAGCTCCTCCTGGAGCTTGCCCATCTCTTCGAGCAGCGCGTCCGAGTAGTCGGTCGCCATCTGCTCGGCGATCTCGTTGAACCGGTCGAGCTTGCCCTTGACCTCGGCGACGCCCTCCTGGACGTTCTCCAGGACCGTCTTCTCCTCGTTCAGCGGGGGCTCCTGCAGCAGGATGCCGACGCTGTAACCGGGCGACAGGAACGCGTCCCCGTTGGAGGGCTGCTCAAGCCCCGCCATGATCTTCAGTACGGTCGACTTACCGGCACCGTTCGGGCCGACGACGCCGATCTTGGCACCCGGAAGGAAGCTCAGGGTGACGTCGTCGAGGATCACCTTGTCGCCGTGCGCCTTGCGCGCCTTGCGCATGGTGTAAATGAACTCAGCCAAGAGAAACCGTCCGGCAGCTTGAATCTGGCAGTGGGCAGATACACCCCATCTTGCCTGACCGCCACCCCTGGATGGAAACCAGTGCGGTCGCAGGGCTCTGAGCTGGTGTTTTACCGGCGCCGCCTACGACTCGCCTGTCACTGCCGGTCGCCGTCCGCCGGCCTCGGGCGCCCTCGCACGGCCTGGGGACGGCCCAGGAGACGACCACCCGGCGGACGACGAAACGGCGGAAGCGCCCCGGCGAGGCGGAACGCGAGGCAGGCCGCGGCTACGACGTCAGACGACTCGGCCTTGGTTGTGCGCGTGTTGAGACGGTCCGCCGCGTCGCCCTTGCTACTGTCCACTTCGCCAAAATAACCCGCAATTGACCGATTTACGCCCAATGGCGGTCGGGAGGACACGGACCATGAACGACTTTTCCCGTCGGGGACTGCTCAAGGCGTCGGCAGTCGCCGGTGCCGGTGCGGTCGCCGCGTCGGCCGCCGCAGCTCCCGTCGCCGCCGCAACTCCCGGCGCCGCCGCCGTGACCGGGACGCCCGGGGGCGAGGTGTACGGGAAGGAGTGCGCGCCGGCGGCGTTGACCGGCCGGATCGTCCGCCCCGACGACCCCGGGTACACGGACGCGCGCCTCGGCTGGGACCAGCTCTTCTCCCACTACCCGCTGGTCATCGTCTTCGCCCAGAACACCCAGGACGTGGTCAACGCCCTGACGTGGGCGCGCCAGAACGACGTCGCACTGCGGATCCGGAGCGGCCGCCACAGCCTCGAAGGCTGGTCGAACGTCGACAGCGGCCTCGTGATCGACATCAGCGAGCTGAAGTCGGTCCACATCGACAGCTCCTCTCGCATCGCGACGGTCGGTGCCGGCCTCAACCAGCTGGAAGCGGTGACCACCCTCGCGAAGCGGAACTTCGCGGTGACGACAGGGACCGAAGGCAGCGTGGGTCTGTCCGGGGCGACGCTCGGCGGTGGGTTCGGCTTTCTCACCCGCTGGCTCGGCATGGCCTGCGACAGCCTGATCGGCGCCGAGATCGTCGTCACGGAAGGCGACGGGTGCGCCAAGGTGATCAAGGCCGATCTGAACCACAGCCCCGACCTGCTCTGGGCGCTGCGTGGAGCGGGCAACGGCAACTTCGGGATCGTCACCTCGCTCACCTACAAACTGGCCCCGCTGAAGAGCGTCACGTACATGCAGGCCACGTGGGACGGAATCGGCGACCTGCGGAGGATCTTCGAGGCCTACCAGCGCACGGCGCCGTACACCGACGACCGCCTCGGCACCCAGCTCGAAGTCCACCGGAACCAGATCCTGCTGTTCGCGGTCCTCGCGGAGGGAACGCCCGCGGAGGCGAGGAAGCTGCTGGCGCCGATCCTGTCGATCGGCAGCCCCCAGGTCTCGACGCAGGTCGGGAACTGGGGCGACGTGTACTCGGGCTTCCAGACCCCGATCGAGGCCGAACCCGCGAACTGGAAGTTCTCCTCGCAGTTCGCCCAGAAGCCCTTCCCGCGCAGGGCGATCGACGTGATCCACTCGTTCGTCAAGGACGCCCCCACGGACGACAGCAACTACTTCGTCCAGGCGTTCGGCGGGGCGGTCAGGAAGACTCCCCGCGGCGGCACGGCGTTCCCGCACCGCGACGCGCTCTTCTACGCCGAGCCCGGTGCCGGCTGGGGGAAGCGCAGTGACCAGCCGGGCGCCTGCGACCCGCTCACCCCGCAGGCCCAGGCCTGGATCGCCGAATTCAGCCAGGCACTGCGCCCCTACGTGGACGGCGCCTACGTCAACGTGCCGAACATCGGCATGCAGGACTGGGAGGCCGCCTACTGGGGATCCAACTTCGACCGGCTGCGCAGGATCAAGGCGAAGTACGACCCTCGCAACGTCTTCCAGTACGACCAGAGCATCCCACCCGCATCCTGCTGACCGAACAGGGTTGAGCCCATCCCACCCGCATCCTGCTGACCGAGCAGGGCCGAGCCCCCCGCCCGGCAGCAAGTGAGGGGGCTCGGCTCGCCGTACGGCCACCCCTGGGCGGAAACCCGTAGGGTTCGGTGGCTCTGACCTGGGGTTTCGCTCCGGGCATCCTCACACGGCCAGGGAAAAGGCCCGGGAACCGTGGGTGTCCTCACCGCGTCGGACTACCGTGCCGCCATGACCAGCGCATCGGAGCGCCCCCTCCTCTTCCTCGACGTCGACGGACCGCTCATCCCGTTCGGGGCGTCTCACGGTCCACCGCTGGCTCCCGTTCCCGGCTCCTCGGCGGCCCTCGACCGGGGGAACCCGCTGCTCGATCGACTCGATCCCGGGACCGGACCGCGCCTCATGGCCCTGGACTGCCGTCTCGTGTGGGCGACGACGTGGATGCGGGATGCGAACGAGGCCGTCGCTCCACGCCTCGGACTGCCGAAGCTCCCCCTGGTGGAGTGGCCGGACACCGGTGTCCACGACGGCCCCCTCGGTCTGCACTGGAAGACCCGCCCCCTGGTCGAGTGGGCCGGCGGCCGGCCCTTCATCTGGGCCGACGACGAGATCGGCGCCATGGACCATGTCTGGGTCGCCGCCCAGCACCCCGGGCCGTCACTGCTGCACCGCGTCGACCCGGCCCGGGGACTCGTGGAAGCCGACTTCTGCGCGTTCGCCGATTGGCTCGGAGCCCTTGCGTCTGGATGAGCCCGGCTCGCGGCCCGCGACGCGGACGCGCCCCCGGCCGGGAGGCCCGGGTCAGCCCTGGGTGGTCTTCTTCTTGCGGACGATGCTCAGGGCCGTGGCGCCGAGGACCAGGAGGCTGAGGCCGATCGCGGCGATCAGGGGGGTGGTGTCGGTGCCGCCCGTCTCGGCGAGGTTCGTGCCGTCGGGGACCTCGCCCGCCTTGGCCGGGGCCGGGACGGGTTCGCCGAGCGTCTGGGTCTTGGTGCCGACCGCGACGCCCTGGGTCTTGCAGTCGAGGACGCCGGCGAAGCGCTGTCCCAGGCCGTCCGGGCCCGTGATCGTGAAGTCGTAGGCCTGGTCCTCCTGGAGGGGGATCGCGATCGTACGGGTCGCGGCCGCGGGGACGCTGTGGGCGGCGCCCATCAGCTCGAACGTGTATGCCTTGTCGCCCTTGTTGACCACCTTGATGTCCAGGGCGCCCTTGTCGCAGTCCTTCTGTGCCGACAGGGCCGGTATCGCTCCCTTGTCGGCCCAGGTGGCGACGGCGGTCGCGGAGACCGTCGACTCGCTGGAGCCGGCCAGGATCTGCGTCTGGCTGCGGCTGTCGGAGGTGAAGGCGCGGCCGACCGGCACGGTGGTGGACGCCTGGACGGTCAGGTCCGCCGAGCCCGCCGCGTCGCCCGGTGCCGTGGAGTTGCCGTCGGGGTCGGCGGCGGTCCTGGGTACGTCGAAGTACAGCCTGCTGCCGTTCTTGGCGGAGGTGACCGGCTTGCCGTCCTTCCCGACGATCCGCACGCCGCCGGTGTCCGCCGGAGAGGCCACCGTCACACTGCTCGCGTCGGTGTGGACCGTCACCGGGCCCAGCCGGTGACCGGGGCGGCCGGAGACCGCCGGCGGATCGAGGCTGAGCGAGGCCTTCGGCTCCGCCAGGTCGCGCGCGCTCCTGTGCAGGTAGTCCGCGAGCTTCTCGGCCCGGGCGTCGGCGGCGTCGACGTGCGCGCCGTCGGAGTAGCGCCAGATGGCCACCTGGGTGCCGGCCGCGGCGTCCTGCTCGGTGAGGTTCTTGACCCCCGCCTTGCGGGCGAGTGCCGCCAGGTCGTTCACCTGCGGGTAGGAGTGCTTCAGGATCCAGCGGATCTTCCCGGCGTTCCTGTTCGCGCCGAGCGAGGTGCCGTTCCAGGGCGTCTCGTAGTACTTGGCGTCCTTCTGCGTGGGGTTGTGGATGTCGACGCAGTACGTCTGCAGCATCCCGCCGCCGTCCACGGCCATTTCGAACAGACCGGCCGAGATCTGGTGGTCACCGCCCTCGTCGTGGAGGACGGCGGCGCCGTACGTCTTCAGGCCGCCCATGGTCGCGGTGGCCCCGCCCTGGCTCTGGGGCCTCCCTTCGGCGGCGGCCGGGCCGGCGGCGGCCAGCACACCCGTGGCGACGAGTCCGGACGTCAGAGCGAGGGCGGCGAGACCGGCCGCCCCCCGCCCGCGCACGGACCGCGCGGAGTACGAAGCACACACAGAATTCCCCTTCGAGCAGGACCCGTTCACGTGGGGGTGCGGTCCCACCAGCAGAATCTCCAAGCCCAGAGAGCTACCTCGGCATCCTAAGGACCCCTCGCACCGGCACTTGCTGTCAGATCGTCAGCCGACGGATCCGAATCGGAATCGTTATCGCCGACCGTCCCTGCCGCGAGCAGGGGTCATCGACAAATCCGCCCCGACCGGGTGTGTCGGGCGGGAGTTGACGTGCGGAGCCGTGGAGCGGGCGCGGGGTGCGGCCGGCCTGGAGGGGTCGGCCGCGCTCGCTGTCACGTCACCGCGGCCGGTTCGCGGTCCTGCCGGTTCGCCGAGGGGACGCCCGGGTCCGGCTCCGGTGTCTCCCAGGACGGTTCGGGCTGTGCCTGGGCGCCGGCCGTGCCGGGCTCGGGCCTGCCGGTCCGCCGGAACGCGGCCGTCCCCCGCCCCAGGTCGTGGCCGATCGCCACGGCGTCGATGTCGGCCGACGTCCGGCTGGTGCCGTCCCGGGTCTCCGTACGCACCTTCAGCCTGCCCTGGACGAGCACGGGGTCGCCCACGTTCAGCGACGCCATCGCGTTCGTGGCGAGCTGGCGGTTGGCCCAGACCGTGAAGAAGTTGGTGTGCCCGTCCGTCCAGGCGTTCTTCTCGCGGTCCCAGTAGCGCGAGGTGACCGCCAGCCGGAACCGCGCCGACGCCCCCGACACCGGTTCCCGGTACACCGGCTGGGTCGCCACGTTCCCGACCACGCAGACCATCGTCTCGTTCATCGTCTGCCCCTCCCTCGCCCGGCCGTCCGGGCCGGGCGGACACGCGTACGGGCCCGTCCCGTACGACTGCCTCTGCCGCGCCGACCGCGTCCGTCGCGATCGCCGCGGCACCAGACTGCCGCCGTCGGGACGGGCCCGCAGAGACCTGTGGACCACCGCCCGCCTGTGGACAACTCGCTCACCCGGACAGGTGACAGGCTCCCGTCCCCGCACCGGCCCGCCGCCCCGTCGGCCGCCTCACCGCGTGCCCGGCACCGCTCCCGCTCCCGTCCCCGCCCCGTTCACGCGGGCGTACTGTTCCCGCACCTCCCGGTAGCGCAGCAGTTCCGCGGCCACCGGGTCCAGTACCCGGGCCCGGCCGCACCCCCCGGCCGCCTCCCGCAATCGGCGTTCCGCCTCCTGGCCGTACCGCCGGGCCGGGCCGCGCGCCGCGATGCGGCAGCTCCACTCCACGAGCGGTCCGCCGACGATCCCGGCGATCATCAGCAGCACCGGCACCCCGAGGTCCGGCGACAGGGCACCGGCGATCTGGCCGACGAGCCACAGTCCGCCGAAGACCTGAAGGACCGTCATCGAGGCCTGGGCCAGGACCGCCGCCGGCCACCAGCCCGGCCGCGGCGGGCGTCCCGGGGGCAGGCCTGCCCGCGCCGCCAGTTCGTCCAGTGCCTCGGGCAGCCCCTGCGCACCGCGCACCGCGGCCTCGCGCACCGCCTGCGCCCACGGCGCCGGCAGTCCGGCCGCGGCCCGTTCGGCCACCGTGCGCACCGCCTGTTCGACGCGCTGACGCGCCGTGGCCTCCTCGTCGGGCTGCGCGCGCACCGGCAGGCGGCCCGTGGGTGGTTCGCGCCGGTCCTGGTACCACCGCCACAGCCGCAGCCAGGGCGTGCCGCACGCGCGGCCCGCGTTGCGCAGCCAGGCACGTTCGGCCGCCTCGCCCGCGGCGACGGCGCCCACCGCGTCCGCGAGCCGGGCCGCGAACTCCTCCCGCGCCTCCTCGCTCAGCCCGGCCCGCCGCCCGGTGGCGTAGACGGGCCGCAGATGGGCCGCCGCCGCGTCGACGTCGGCCGCGATGCGCCGGGCGGCGGCACCGCGCTCGGCCACGAACTGGCCGAGTGACTCCCGCAGTTCCCCGACGCCGTCCCCGGTGAGCGCGGAGAGCGCGAGCACGGTCGCGCCCGGCTCGCCGTACTCCCCGAGGGCGATGCCGTCCTCGTCGAGCAGCCGCCGCAGGTCGTCGAGGACCTGGTCGGCGGCCTCTCCGGGCAGCCGGTCGACCTGGTTGAGGACGACGAACATGACCTCGGCGTGGCCCGCCAGGGGCCGCAGGTAACGCTCGTGGAGGATGGCGTCGGCGTACTTCTCCGGATCGACCACCCAGATGACCGCGTCGACCAGTCCGAGGATGCGGTCCACGTGCTCCCGGTGCTGTACGGCGGCCGAGTCGTGGTCGGGCAGGTCGACCAGGACGAGCCCGCGCAGCTGCGGGTCGGCGTCCGGGCCCTGGACGGGGCGTCGGCGCAGCCGGCCGGGGATGCCGAGCCGGTCGATGAGGCCGGCCGCTCCGTCGCTCCAACTGCACGCGATGGGCGCCGCGGTGGTCGGCCTGCGGACGCCGGTCTCCGAGATCGGCACGCCGGCGAGGGCGTTGAACAGCTGCGACTTGCCGCTGCCGGTGGCGCCCGCGATGGCGACGACGGTGTGCTGCCCGGACAGCCGGCGGCGCGCCGCCGCCTCGTCGAGGACACGTCCCGCCTCGGCGAGGGTGCGGCTGTCCAGCCGGGCGCGGGAGAGCCCGACGAGTTCGCGCAGCGCGTCCAGCCGGGAGCGCAGCGGTCCGTCGTAGGCGAGCGGCGGCACGGGCAGCGACCGCGCGGGGCGGGGGTCCACGGGGGCGAGTTCGGCGGCGCTCGTGCCGGTCTCGGTGACGCGGCGGGCGATCAGTCCGTCGTCCCAGGCGCCGTCGGCTCCGCCACGGCCGGGGGCGTCGTCGTCCCTCACGCGCGCGTGCCGGTCGGTGGGGCGGTCGGCGAGACGGTCCGCCCGGTCGTGCCGGTCGCCGTACCGATCGCCCTGCCGGTCCGCGTGCTTCCCGAGCGCGCTGCCCGAAGCCTCGCGGTCCCCGGGGCCCCTGCCACCCCTGCTGTCCCTGCTGTCCCTGGCATCCCTGCCGTCCCTGGCATCCCTGCGGTCCCTGGGGTCCCCGGCGCTCCTGGGATCCCTAAGGTCTCTGGCGTCTTGGGGATCCCTGCTGCCGCTGTCGGCCCTCCGCTCCCCCGGGTCCCTTCTCGTCCGGCCGTTCACCGGGTCCGAGCCCTCCACCTCGGCGGAGACCGCCCCCTCCGTGCGCTCCGTGCGACCTGCGCGCCCTGGGCGATCCCTGTGCGCGGCGTGTTCCGTTCGGTCCTGGTCAGTGACGGCGGTCACCGGTCACCTCTCCTTCAGCAGTACGGACAGCGAGGCGATGAGTTCGGCCTGGGGCTCGGGATGCACTTCCAGGGCGTCGAGCGGGGCCAGCCGCCGCTCCCGCTCGGCGTTCATCACCCGGTCCAGGTAGTCGGCGAGCAGCCGCCCGGCGCGGTCGCGCAGCCGCAGGGCGCCGTGCGCGCCGATCCGTTCGGCGAGCCCCTCCCCCGCGGACCGCCCCCGGCGACCTCCCAGCAGCCCGGTGGCGGCCAGGGCGGCGACGGCCTCGGGGTCCGGCGCGACGCTGCGGTCCAGTTCGCGTACCTCGTCCTCGGCGTACTCCTCCAGTTCCCGTCGCCAGCGCCGTACCGCCAGCCCGATGCGGTGCTCGGCGCTCTCCACGGCGGGGACGTGGTCGCCGAGCCCCGGGGCCGCCGCGGCCGGCTCGCGCCGCCAGGCGTCGTCGATGCGCTCGTCGGCGGCGGTCACGGCGCACAGCAGCAGCGCGCAGAGGCTCTCCACCAGCGCGTCGAGCAGTTCACCCGCGGTGCAGTCCAGGGGGTAGGCGCGCCAGCGTTTCAGGGCGTCCCCGGCGAGCACGGCCCCTGCCTGCAGACGGCCCCGCACGCGTGCGTGCTCGCCGTCGTAGGCGCCGTCCACGGCCGAGATGAGCCGCAGGGCGGCCGAGTGCTGCGCGGCGGCGGCGCCGGCCAGCTCGGGCATCCGGGACTTGAGCGAGTCGAGCAGGCCGTGGACCGTGCGGGCCATGGCGTGCCGGCGGGCCGCGGGATCCTGGGCCTGGTGGACGAGCCAGGTCCGCAGCGGGGCCACGGCGGTGGCGGGCAGCAGCCCGCCACCCCAGGCCGACTCGGGCAGTTCGGGCACCGTGAACCGGGGTACGTCGCCGAGGCCGGCCTTGGCGAGCAGTGCCCCGTACTGCCGCGAGACCTCGGAGACGACCTGGTGCGGCACCCGGTCCAGCACGGTCACGAGCGTCGCGTCGTACTCCTTTGCGGTACGCAGCAGGTGCCAGGGGACGGCGTCGGCGTAGCGCGCGGCCGTGGTGACCATGACCCAGATGTCGGCGGCGCAGATCAGCTCGGCGGCGAGGGCGCGGTTCTCGGCGATCAGGGAGTCGATGTCCGGCGCGTCGAGCAGGGCGAGGCCGCAGGGCACGGTCTCCACGGTCTCCACGCGCAGCACGCGCGCCGGCTCGTCGTCGGACGCCTGCGGTTCGAGCGGTTCGTCGCCGATCGCTCCGGCTCCGGGTTCCTGCCGTGGCACCCACACGCGCGCGAGGTCGGGCAGGACGCGCATGCCGCTGAACCAGTGGTGGTCCTCCGGATGACACACCAGTACGGGGGTCCTGGTCGTCGGCCGCAGGACTCCCGCCTCGCTGACCCGCCGTCCGACGAGGGAGTTGACGAGCGTGGACTTGCCCGCGCCGGTGGATCCCCCGACGACGGCGAGCAGCGGCGCGTCGGGCTCCTTGAGCCGGGGCACCAGGTAGTCGTCGAGCTGGGCGAGCAGTTCGTCGCGGTTGGACCGCGCGCGGGGGGCGCCCGCGAGCGGCAGCGGGAAGCGTGCGGCGGCGACACGGTCGCGCAGGGCGGAGAGTGCTTCGAGCAGCTGAGGCCGTACGTCCAAGGTCACCACATGCGAAGAATGCCCAATTTTAGGGGAATTCTGAAGCATATGAGCATGTCTGCGCGCCGACGGAACACAAGGGATGGAACGGACGACTGGGACGAGGGCGCAGTCCAGGCATAACGAGTGCACAACACCCGGCGCCCGAGCCACCAAAAGCGGTGCACGATTCGTACCTGCCTGCGATTATCAGGACCGCTTCACCGAACCTCCACATCGAGCCACGGAGGCGAAGCAGCAGGGGCAAGGACGCGGGAGCCCTATCCTTGTCCCCGGCGACGTCACGGAACGGCCCGTACCGGGGCGGCACCACGACAGAGGCCACCACACCAGGCCCCCGTAGCTCAGTGGATAGAGCAGGCGCCTTCTAAGCGCTTGGCCGCAGGTTCGAGTCCTGCCGGGGGCGCTCCGCTCGTGCGGCGCTCACGCCCTCCCCCGGGAGGGCGTTTCTGCTGCCCGGAAACGACCGGAACTCGCCCCGGCGGGCCCGGCATTCCAGCCTCCGCCCCGCCCGCGCACGAGTTCCTCGCCCCTCACTCCCCGTCCCGGCGGTGCGGCCAGTCGGCCAGGCCGCTGCCCTCGGGGGCGCGGCGCGTCGCCTCGGCGACGGAGTCGTGGAAGGCGTAGACGGAGTACAGGCCGCCGGCCTTGAACACTTTGAGTATGCGGCGGTCGGCGCAGGTGAGGACCAGGGACCCCGCGTGCGACCGGAGGCGCTTGGTGAGCGCGACGATCAGACCCAGACCCATGGAGTCCAGGAAGGTCACCTGGCACAGGTCCAGGACGCAGTGCCGGTGCCCGGCGTCGATGAGGCGGCCGACGGCCGCGCGGATCTCGCCGGAGGAGCAGATGTCGACCTCCCCGGTGACGGTGACGACGGTCCAGCCGTTCACCACGCGCACTTCGAGGGTGTCGTTCTCCGGGATGGGCTGTATGGGCGTCCGCACTCTTCGCTCTCTGCCTCTCTCGCCGTCCGCTATACGACGTATGGCGTATGTGCCATGTATGCCGCGTTACATCCAGTAGACGGCTTTCGCACACCCGGCCACAAGGGTGCGATTTTCAGATGGTGAGCGAGAGCCCCCGCGTCACCCGGGCCGCCGTCGCGAGCAGCCGCTGGGAGGCTTCCCGCAGCGCGGCCGGGCGGTCACGGTCCGCGCGCAGGGAGACGCCGAGCGACCCGAGGGTCTCGCCCTGGTACACGGGCACCGCCACGCAGACGACCCCGAGGGAGTACTCCTCCAGGTCGGTGACGGCCGTGGCGTCGGGGAAGGCGTCGAGCCGCCGCAGCAGCTCCGTGCGGTGGGTGATCGTCCTGGGCGTGAGGTCCGCCAGCAAGTGCCGGGAGAGGTACTCCTGGCGCCCCTCGTCGTCCAGCTCGCGCAGCACGCACTTGCCCAGGGCGGTGGCGTGGCCCGCCTCCTCGAACCCCACCCACAGGTCGGCACGCGGCGCCCGGGGACCGTCCACGATCTCCGCCACGCGGATCTCGCCGTCCTCGTAGAAGGTGAGGTAGGCGGCGGCGGACAGGTCGTCGCGCAGGGAGCCGAGGGCCGGGCGGATCCGGCTGAGCCGGGTCTGCGTCCGGCTGCCGTCGTGCAGGGCATCCAGCCGATCACCGAGGACGAAGGAGCCGTCCTCCAGTTTGCGCAGGTAGCCGTCGTGCACCAGGGTCCGCAGCAAGTGGTACGTGGTGGCCAGGGCCAGCCCCGTCTCCCGCGCCAGCAGTTTGGCCGGTGCGCCTCCTTCATGAGCCCCGACCGCCTCCATCAGCCGGAACGCCCGCTGCACGGAGGCGATGAGCGTGGGGCCTTCCTGTGCGCCCATACCTCCACCGTGCGGGTGACGGGCATGCACGGCAAGCGCACACGGCGGGCCCACCCGCCCGGCACACCGCCGGGCCCCGGCCGGCCCCCGGCATCGCGGGGGGCGGCCAGGGCCCGGCGGTCGGACCGTGGCGACCCACCGCCGCCGGCTGTCCACCGCGCCGATGGCCCGGGCGTACGCGAGCGTCGAGCCGGGGTCGTCGTCGAGCCGGACCAGCGTGCACATGTCGCTGAGCAGCGTCGCCCGCGCCGGGGCGTCGTGGACGGCGTCCGCCCACCCCAGGCCGTGCCCGAACCACGCCATGCCGATGCTGCTCTGCCCCCGCTGCATCCGCAGGCGTCCGGCGACCTGGGCGCACTGGGCGGCCAGCCGCAACTGTCCGTACGGCAGCCGACCCGTGGAGTTGACCGCCTCGGCCCAGCCGACCACCGCCCGCAGCAGCCGCTCCACGAGGACCACGCCGCCCGCGGTGGTCCGGTGGTGCGCCTCCCGGATCAGGCAGGCCAGCACGGCGGTGAGGGCGTGCAGCAGGTCCGCCTCGGCGCCCGGGCCACGCGCCGCGCCCCCACCCGCACCCCTACCGGCAGTCGCGCCGCCGAGGCGCACGCCGCCCCCGCCCGCACCGCCACCGCCCCGGCCAGGACGCGCACCCGCGCCGGCGCCGTCCCCGGCTCGGGCCCCGGCTGCGGCGTCTCCCGGGCCCACCACCACCGCCAGACCCGCCAGACCCGCCAGGCCTGCCCGGCCCGCCACGTCCGTGATGACCGCAATGCCCGCACTGCCCGCACTGCCCGTCGTGAGGGCGGAACCGCCCGGCGGCCGACCGGACAGCCCCGCAAGAAGGGCCGGCAACTCACCCTGTCCGGGCACCGCGCAGCCCACCGTGCCGTGCAGCGGGCACGCGAGTCCCTCGGCGGGCAGCTCCGCAGGCCACAGCCGCGGGTCCCACGCCTCCCCGCCGTCGGCGGCGTCCATCCCGGGCATGGCGCCGAACAGCTTCCGGTCCAGCGGCGGACGGCTGCGCGCGGGTGGCGACTCGCGCGGCGCGGCGACGATCGCGGCCAGCTCGCCCCCGGTCTCCAGGACGGCGTCGAGCCGGCGCACCAGGCCGGCGGGCGGCTCCCGCAGCCCGCTCTCCAGCTTGCTGATGAGGGTGTGGTGGTAGCCCACTCGCAGGCCGAGCTGCAGCTGGGTGAGCCCGGCCTGTCTTCGCCGGGACCGCAACCGCCGCCCGAACTCCCCCCCACACCTGAGCTGCATCGACGGACATGGCCCCTCCCGGACGAGGCTCGCGCCTCCAGCCGTGTGACACCCGGACTTCGCCTCCCCGCTACCGCACAGCACAGGGGAGCGGCCGCCGCCCCGTCAATCGGGTTGGCCGAACAGCAGTCGAATTGGTCTCTACCAGAGTCCTGCCGCCGCCCTGCCGGGCCTTGCTCGGCGCCTCACCGGATCCGCGCGGCGGAGCCTCGGGCCGACACTGTTCAAAAAGGGTGATCTGGGGAGATACGCCGTGACCCGGGCGCAGCGGTCGCGTTGAACGGGAAGTGCGGTCGCGCTACCTGCTGCCGCACTCATCGAGCAAGTTAGGAGAACGTGATGTCTCGCATCGCGAAAGCGGCTGCCGTCGCCCTCGGTACGGGTGCCGTGGTGATCAGCGGAGCCGGTCTCGCCATGGCGGACGCCGGCGCCGAGGGGGCGGCTGTCGGCTCGCCCGGCGTCGTGTCCGGCAACACGATCCAGGTCCCGGTCAGCATCCCGATCAACCTGTGCGGGAACACCATCGACGTGGTCGGCATCCTCAACCCGGCCTTCGGCAACACCTGCGCCAACGTCGGCCACCACGGCAAGGGCGACGACAAGCCGGGCGGCTACGGCGGCTGACGTCCCGGCAGCCGGAGCGGCCGGCGTCGTCCGCCCAGGGCACGCCGTCCGTGCGGGACCCAGATCCACAGGGTCCGTGCAGCATTCCCACCCACAGGTTCCGTGCGGGATCCCCAGGGTCCGTGCAGCATTCGGACTCACAGGTTCCGTGCAGGATCCACAGGAGAGCCCCGGCACCTCGAGCGCCGGGGTTCTCCCCTGTGCCCGGACTGTGCCCGGACTGCGCCCGGGGTCAGGCGTACCGGTAGATGCGGCTCACGTCCTCCAGCGAGTCCGGGGTGACGTCCCAGGGCGGCAGTTCCTGGTGCCGGGCGACGATCCGGCCGTACTGCTCGTCACCTGGCCCCGGAGGGGACGCGGGCAGGTAGCGGGCGCCCCGGTGGCGGCTCTGCCAGCGCGACCACTGCAGGTCGAGGAAGGCGTGGTGGAGCCAGAAGACCGGGTCGTTGACGGAGGCGGCGCCGAGCATCGCGCCCCCGATCCAGCGGTGCACCCGGTTGTGGTTGCGCCAGGAAACGCTGCCCCGGCCGGTGCCCCACCCCTCCAGCTTGTTGCGGAACCCCCTGCTGACCGTCGAGTCCCAGGGCGCGACGTCGTAGACGGGGTCCTTCAGCGCCCACTCCAGCTCGTTCTTGGTGGGCAGTTGGATCGGTTCGCGCGAGCGCCCCAGGTCCCGGGTGAGGAACTGCCCGTCGGTCACGCCCTCCTTGAGCGTCCAGCCACCGTGCGCGTACGCGAACGGACCGGTCGTCACCCGGCGGTCGGAACGCCGTCCGTCGCCGCCCATGAGGTCGGCGCTCCAGGGCGCCGAGGTGACCGTGCGGTCGCGCGTCCAGTCCCAGTAGGGCACGGTCACCGAGGAGTCCACCCGGCGCAGCGCCCGTTCCAGCTCCAGCAGGAACTTGCGGTGCCAGGGCAGGAAGGAGGGCGCCATGTGGGCCGGCCGCAGACCGTTCTCGCCGTCCGCGGTGAAGTGCGCGACGTGCGTGCGCACGAAGTCGTCGTACTCGCCCCGTCGCTTGATCTCCAGCAGCGCGTTCACGAACCGCCGCTTCTCGGTGCGCGTGAGCCTGGTGACGTTCTTACGCGTGTACGCCGCCACCGTGCTCCCCCCTCGTGAACGAGCCGTCGGAGGGACCCTCGTACGGGCCGTCGGACGAGCCTTCGGACGACCCCTCGTACGGGCCGCCGACCGGGCCCGGGGCCAGGTCGCGCAGCCGCCGGCCGGGGCCCATCTCGTCGACGGCGCCGCGGGCCGCCTCCAGGGGCGTGCGGTACGAGCCGTAGTGGTCGACCATGCTGAGCCAGGTTCCGTCGGCGCGGCGCATCAGGTGCAGCGGACGGCCGTCCACCGTGACGTACCACAGGCCGGTTCCGCCGGCGCCGCGCTGCGGGGTCCACACGCCCCGGATGCGACGGCCGCGGTAGGTCTCCTCGAAGGCGGTGCCGCCCGGCCCGCTCCACGGACCGCTGTGCGGGTCGGCCGCGGGGTGCGGGGGCCGGGAGGCGCCGACCACCGGGGCCATCGCGACGGCGGCGGCGCAGGCGAGCAGCCGCCGGGTCGTCTCGCGCCGCGTTCTGCCTCCGGCCCCTGCCGTACTTCCTGCCCCTCCGGTACCCCCCGCATCACCGCTGGCACTGCCGCTGCCGCTGTCACTGCCGTGTTCGTTGCCGTAGCCGACGCCCATGGCTCACTCCTCGTCCGGTTCGGTTGTCCGCAGCCGTAACCGGCGAAGGCGCGGGACGGTCACCGCGATACCGCCGGATGGTGAACGGTGGCGCCGGACGGCGAACGGTGGCGCCCGGGCCGGTGCGCCGTAGCAACCGGCCGAGGTGCCATGGCAACCGGCCGAGGTGCCGTGACGGCCGGCCGAGGTGCCGTTACAGGCCGGGGCCCGCCACCATGTCGGCCCCGGGCACGGTCCGCAGGGCGGGGGTGAGGAGGCCCAGTTGCGGCTGCTTCAGGTCCGGAAGTCCGGCGTGGCCGGCCCTGGGTCCGGTCAGCGGGCCGTCCGCGGTCAGCCCCGGCGAGACGGCCCGCAGGCCGGAGGCGGGCGTGCTGACGCCGACGTGGTCGAAACCGTCGCCGAGGGCGTGCGCCAGCGGGGCCCGGACGTCCAGGCCGGGCAGCCCCCCTTCGACCGGCAGCCGCGGCACGGCGCCCGCCGGCAGGAGCCTGCCCTCGGCGAAGCGGGGCCCCTCCGGACTGCCGGCCGTGGGCAGCGGAAGCTCTCCGCCCACCCTTGGCAGTTCCATGCCGAGGGCGGACTCGGCACCGCCGAGCGGAACGGGGAGAGGAACCGTGCCGACCGCGGCGGCGGGAGTCGCGGCAGCGGCGGCGCCGACGGCCGCGGCCACGCCCGTGACGAGGGCGGCG
Organism: Streptomyces sp. NPDC021356; assembly: GCF_040641015.1. NCBI lineage: Bacteria > Bacillati > Actinomycetota > Actinomycetes > Kitasatosporales > Streptomycetaceae > Streptomyces > Streptomyces sp. NPDC021356. Next base: position 68,781 of record NZ_JBFACU010000028.1, read on the forward strand.
AGGGTTCCTCGGGTGGTCGACTTCATGGCAGGCACGGTCCCTTTCAGGTGCGGTCGGGTTCGGGTCGTCCGTACCGGTCAACGATCCGGACTTCGCGACCAGCGCTAGATTCCCCCGAGTGCCGCAGTAGTACGACGGGTATGACGGGCGCCCACGACCCGTACGACCCGTACGACCCGTACGACCCGTACGACCCGTAAGGCCGGTCGGCCCAGCCGGTCGGCCCAGCCGGTCGGTGCGCCTCCCGGACTCAGCTCTGCAGCGGCAGCCCGCCGAGCAGCGGGGTGGCCGAGTTCAGGGTCTTGGTGGCGCCGTTGACGGAGTGGAGCAGCGAGCCCTTCTTCTGCGTGTCGAGCGCGTCGGACTGGTGCTTGATCGGCATGACGTCGATGGGGTCCCTGGTCAGCGAGTTGACGGCGCCGTTGAGGCTGGTGGGCGTCAGGTCGGTGGCGTCGTGGGCGAACGCGGGCGCGGCGGCACCGGCGGCGACCAGGGATCCGGCGAGGACGGCGGCAGCCTTGAGCGACTTCATCGTGTTCCTTTCCGCGGCGACGTACGTCACCGGAGGGGGATGGGGTCGCCGTGCCTAACGAGTGCCGGACGGGCCGGAAACCACGGGACGGGAGATTGCCGAGTCCTCATACGAGATCTTCCGCATACGAGATCTTCCGCAGATGAGGTCTTCCACGTGCGGAACGCCCACTCTTCGCGAAGGGTGCCGGGCGGGAGGCGTGCGGCAGCCGCCGTACCGGCTCCTGCGACCGGTACGGCGGCTGGGCGGGCACTCGCGTCCGGGTTACGAGCCCACCGCGGCCGGGACCGTCGCCGCCGGGACCGCGACGTCGGGCACGGTGAGGGCCGGCAGGGTCGAGGCCGACGCCGCGGGCGTGGTGCTCGTCGCCGGGGTCGTCGAGGTGTTCGGCAGCGCGGTCAGGCCGCTGCCCGACAGCCCGCTGGTGACGAGCGAGGTCAGGTTCTTCACCAGGCCGTCGACCGCCGGGAGCACCTGGCCGGCGTCCCCCGAGGTGATCGCCTTCAACAGGCCGTCCAGACCCTTCTGTACGGCGGCCAGGGCGTCGGCGGCGGGGTCGGCCGCGCGCCGCGAGGCCACCCGGGTGTCGGCCGCGGGCAGCAGCACGCCCGGAGCGACGGCCCGAGCGGCCTGACCGGCCTGGGCGGCCGGTGCGAGCGTGAAGGGGACCGCGGGGGCGCCGGGCAGGGCGCCCGCGGACTTCGTGGCCGAGGCGGCGGCGACCGCCGCGTCCACCTTGGCCAGGGCGTCCTTCGCCGCGTCGCCGAGCTGCTGGACGACGGGGACGGACAGCGTGCCCCGGTCCGGGCTGAGTACGGCGGTCACCAGATCGCGGACGGGGGCGAGGGTGCCGCCGAGGTCACCGAGGTTCTGGACCTGGGTGAGCAGTGCGCCGGCGTCCGGGAGGGGGGCACTGGGCGCCGCGGCGGGATGGGGTGCGGGGGCCGAGGCGGCCGCCATGGCGGCCGGGCCGCTGATCCCGACCAGGAAGGCGGTGCAGAGTGCGGTGGACGCGACACGACGCGCTGACAGACCTCGCATGGGAGTTCCTTTCGATGAGCACCGGATCTGGAGCCCACCGTGAGAGCGCTTGTCGATCTTCGCAACCGATCGTTCACCCGCCTGCCCACGCGCCCCCCGGCCGCCCTGGGTCCCACCTGCGGGACGTGCTCCGGGGCCGGCCACGGCCCCGCCGCCCGTTCGAGGGAACAGCGACGGCCGCCCTCCCCGGAGGGATCCGCGCGGCGCGCGGGGACACGGGTTCCGGGAAGGGCGGCCGGCCGGGAAGTCGCCGCGCCGGTGTCAGCCGTTGACGCAGGTGTTGCCGAACGCCGGGTTCAGCAGACCGATGATGTCGATGGTGTTGCCGCAGACGTTGACCGGCACGTGGAGCGGGATCTGGATGACGTTGCCCGAGATCACGCCCGGCGAGTGGGCGGCGACACCGTTGGCACCGCTGTCCGCGGCGGCGATGCCGGCACCGCCGGCGACAGCCGCGGCGGCGGCGGAGGTAAGGACCAGGCCCTTGGCGATACGCGACATGGAAAGAAACTCCTTGCAGTTGACGCACAAACACCCGGGCAGGGATGCCCGGCGCTGTGTCAACGCGCGCCAGGGGGCGGGGTTGTGCCACCGAAAGGGTGATCTCCGGATCGAACCGGCTTCACAGTTCCGACACACTTGCCCGATTTCATCGCATTAGTTCCATTTGTCGCTAGAGTTGCGGACCTCTCGACCCTCCCCTTCGACGGACACCCGAAAGAGGCAACGACGGTCATGCGGCTCCTTCTTCGGCCGCGGGTCCTGCACCTCACCCAGCCCGTGGACGGCGGGGTCGCGCGCGTCGTGACGGACCTGGTGCGGGCACAACTCGCTGACGGCTTCGACGTGACCGTGGCCTGCCCGGACGGCGCGCTCGGCGGGCACCTCCGGGTGCTCGGCGCGGACGTGCGCCCCTGGAACGCGGCGCGTGCGCCTGGGCGTTCACTCCCCCGGGAGGTACGACAGCTCGTACGCCTGATCGACGACGTACGGCCCGATCTGGTGCACGCGCACAGTGCCAAGGCCGGGCTCGCCGGGCGTCTGGCCGTGCGCGGCCGGATCCCGACCGTCTTCCAGCCGCACGCCTGGTCGTTCGAGGCGGTCGACGGGAGCGCCGCGGTGCTCGCGCGAGCCTGGGAACGGTGGGGCGCGCGGTGGGCGACCCGGGTGGTGTGCGTCAGCGAGGGGGAGCGCGCGACGGGCGTACGCGCGGGTATCACCGCGCGCTGGCGGATCGTGCCGAACGGCGTCGACCCGCACCGATTCCACCCGGCAGCGGCCGGAACACCCGCGTACGCCACCGCCGAGGCACCCCCTCGGACCCCCGCCGCCGCGGCGGGCGCACCGCTCGTGGTGTGCGTCGGGCGGCTGTGCCGGCAGAAGGGGCAGGACGTGCTGCTGCGGGCCTGGGGCACGGTGGCGGACCGGGTGCCGGGGGCGCGGCTCGTGCTGGTCGGAGACGGCCCCGACCGGGAACGGTTGCGGCGACTGGCCCCGGCGTCGGTGGAGTTCGCCGGTGCCGTCGCCGACCCCGTGCCCTGGTACCGGGCGGCCGACGTCGTCGTGCTGCCCTCCCGGTGGGAGGGCATGGCCCTGGCTCCGCTGGAGGCGATGGCGTGCGGCCGGCCCGTGGTGGTCACGGACGTCGACGGCGCCCGCGAGAGCCTGCCGCCCGCGCTCGCCGCACGGTGCCTGGTCCCCGCGGAGGACCCGGCGGCGCTGGCCCGCGCGGTCACGGAACTGCTGCTCGACCCACCTCTGCGGGCCTCGCTCGGCCGCCTCGGACGCACTCACGTACTGACCTCGCACAACGCCCGCCGCGGCGCCGACGCGATCACGGCTCTCTACCGCGACCTGCTCACCGCCCGCCTGACCACGGCACGACGGGTGCCTGTCCCGCGCCCGGCGCCCGCGACACGAACGGCGCCCGCCGCACGACCGGAGCCCGCGACACCACCGTCCGGAGAACGACCGGCCGCAGATCGACCGACCGGCACAGGCCCGGCCGGAGATCGACCCGGCGGAGAACGACCGATCGGAGAACCGCTCGGAGAACCGATCGGAGAACCGCTCGGAGAACCACTCGGAGAACCGGCTGGAGAACCGGGCGGGGCGCCGCAGACCGGGATCGCACCGGCCGGGGCCGCACCCGCTGCGGCAGCACACCTCCCCCTCGCCGAGCACCTCACCCCCGCCGAGCACGCACGCCCCGCCGAGCACCTCACGCCCACCGAGCCCCTTGGAACCGCCGAGCCCCTCGGGTCCACCGAGCACAGGGAGTCCAGCCACTCGTGAGCGCGGAAAGCACCGTTCCCTCGCCCGGGCTGGCCCCCGGGCCGCCGGCCCGCGAGCACGGGCCCACGGCCGTCCAGGTCCTCCGGCCGCGCCGCGGGGCCCCTGGTTTCCGCTTCCCGGTGCGGCGGCAGCGGTCCCCGCTGGGGCCGGCCGCTCCGGTGCCGCTGATCCTCGCGGACGGCGCCGCCGCCCTGCTGGCCGCCCCGGCGTTCGCCGGGGCCGCGCACCGGCCGTTGCTGGTCGCCCTGCTGGTGGCCGCGTCCCTGCTGCTGCGGGCCCAGCACGCCGGGCAGCCCGTGCCGTCCGTCCTGGACGAACTGCCCGCCGTGTGCGGCCGGGTCGCGGTGGCGTGGCTGGCGCTGGCGGCGCTGGTGGCGGCGTACCGGCCGGAACACGCGCTGGGCGGCCGCACCCTGCTGGCCGGGTTCGCGCTGCAGGCTGCGGCGGGTTGCGCGTTGCGCGGCGCCGTCCACGCCCGGCGGCGCGCGCTGCTGCTGCGCAGGCCGCGCGCCGCGCTCGTCGTCGGCCCGGCCCGGACGGCGCAGCGGGTGGCCGCGGCCCTGCTGCGGCAGCCGCGGTGCGGGATGCGGCCGGTCGGTGTCGTCGCCGGGCAGCCGGACGGCGGCGCGGGCGGGCTGCCGGTGCTGACCCGCGGTGCGGAGGTCGAGCGTGCTGTCGTGCAGAACGGGGTGCGGGCGGTGCTCGCCGTCCACCCCTCTGTACGGACCGAGCAGGGACCGCTGTTGCGGGCGCTGGCCGAGTCGGGGTGCGCGGTGTGGGAGATCGACGCGGAGTCGCCGTCGTACGCGACGAAGCAGCGGCTGGCCGGGTTCTCCTGCCGGCGCCTGCTGATGTCGGGGGCGCGGCGCGGCAGCGCGGGCAAGCGGGTGCTGGACGTAGTGGTCTCCGGTGCCCTGCTGCTGCTGGCCGGGCCGCTGCTGCTGGGGTGCGCTGCGGTGCTGCGGCTGGCCGAGGGGCCGGGGGTGCTGTTCCGGCAGGAGCGCATCGGCCGGGACGGCAGGCCCTTCACGCTGCTGAAGTTCCGCACGCACCGGCCGGCCGACGCCCTTGAGGCGGCGACGCGGTGGAGTGTGGCGGGCGAACGGGAGATGCGGCCCGTGTGCCGGGTGCTGCGGCGCACCTCGCTCGACGAGCTGCCGCAGTTGTGGAACGTGCTGCGCGGCGACATGAGCCTGGTCGGCCCGCGCCCGGAACGCCCCTATTTCGCCGCCCGGTTCAGCCAGGAGTACCCCGGTTACGCGGCGCGCCACCGGATGCGGGCCGGGATCACCGGGCTGGCCCAGGTCCACGGGCTGCGCGGTGACACCTCGATCGAGGACCGGGCCCGCCTCGACAACGCCTACATCGACAACTGGTCGCTGTGGCAGGACGTCTGCATCCTGCTGCGCACCGCGGTCGCGCTGGTGCGGCCGACGGGGAGCTGAGGGACATGACCCACGCCGCGCTGCCCGAGCCGCCGCGCCCCCTCGCCGCGCCCGCCCCGCCGGGGCGCCGGTCCGGCGGGGCGGCCCTGCTGCCGCCCCGGGCGGTTCTGCGCAGCCCGGTCCTGCCGGTGGTGGCCGTCCTGGCGGCCCTCGCCCTGCCGTTCGGCCCCGGCGGCGGCGAGGCAGGCGGCGCGGGCCCCGCGGACGTGGTCTCCGGGTTCTTGGTGCTGTCCTGCGTGCTGCGTCTGGTGCGCGCGCGGCGGCGTCCGCTCACGCCGACGGCGGCCGTGGTGCTGGGGCTGCCGGTGGCGGGCTTCGCGCTGGCCGCCCTGGCGGCCTCCTCCCCGGCGGCCGCGTACGCGGGCTTCGGCCGGTATCTGCAGGTCTTCGTCCTGGTTCCGGCGGCCGTGCTGCTGCTGGTCCGGGACCGCGCCGACTTCCGGTTGCTGGCCTGGGCGTTCGTGGGCCTCGGGCTGTGGCAGGGCGCCGTGGGCACGCACCAGTACCTGACCGGGACCGGGGCCTCCTACCAGGGCACGCAGATCCGGGCCGTGGGCACCTTCGGTCCCGGGGACGTGATGGGGATGGCGACGGCGGTCGCCCTGGGCCTGGTGTGCGCGGTGGGACTCGCCCTGGGGCGCTCGTGCGAGGTGCGGCGGCGGGTGGTGGCCGCCTTGTGCGCGGCGGCGCTGGTGGTGCCGCTGGCGCTGTCCTTCAGCCGGGGTGCGTGGATCGCGACGGCCGTGACCTGCGCGGTGCAACTGCTGCTGGCCGGGGTGCGGCGTGCCTTGGCGGCGGGGGCGGCCGTGGTCGCGGCGGGCGTGGTCCTGGTGGGCGGGCTGGGTGTCGGCACGACGCTGCTGGAGCAGCGGTTCGACAGCATCACGCAGGTCACGCTCGCCCCGGACCAGTCGGTCCGCGACCGCTACGCGCTGTGGACGGCCGCCCTCGGCATCTGGCGCGAACATCCTCTGACGGGAGTGGGGTTGAAGAACTTCCCGGAGTACCGCGACGGACACGCGCCGATGGCGCTGTCCTCGGCGAGCGACACCGGGGGCGCGGGCGCCGCGTTCCGCAGGCAGCCGCTGCTGTCGCCGCACGGCATGTACCTGCTGGTGCTGAGCGAGCAGGGGCTGTGCGGTCTGGTGGCCGTGGCCGGGAGCTGGCTGTCGCTGCTGGTGTGCGGGGTGCGGGGCCTGCTGCGCGAGCGGCGCCGGCCGCCGTCGCGGGCGGGCGGGCTCGACTGCGCGCTGGTGGCCTGCGGGCTGCTGGTCTGGCAGCTCACGGACTTCGTGTACGGGGACATCGGCGGCCCCTCGACCGTACTGACCGCCGTGTCCTTCGGGCTGGTGGCCTGGTGGGCCACGCCCCGGCCCGACGGCCCCGTGACCGACGGCCCCACGACCGCCGGGCGGCCCGTAAAGGCGGTGCCGCGATGACCGTGACCCCACCACCCCTGCCACGCTCCGAGGACACCGGCGGCGACGGCGGCGACGGCACGGCGACCGTACCCGCGGCGCGGGCCGCCACGGGTGCCGGCGGTGGCGTACGGGCTGCGGCTTCCCGCGGGTTCCTCGCCAGGGCCGCCCTGGTCACCGCCGTGCTGTCGGCGGCGGGGTCGCTGCTCGGCCTGGTCCGGGACCAGTCGCTGGCCCGGCTGTTCGGGGCCGGGAGCGACACGGACGCCTTCCTGGTGGCGTGGACCGTGCCGGAGTTCGCCGCCACGCTGCTCATCGAGGACGGGCTGGCCTTCGCGCTGGTCCCGGCGTTCAGCGCGGCGCTGTCCCGGCGGGCGCAGGGCGCGACGGGCGACCCGGTGCGCTCCCTGGTCACCGGCACGCTGCCCCGGCTGGCCTTCGCCTTCGCCGCGGTGTGCGCACTGGTCGCCGGCGCGGCCCCGCAGCTCGTCCAGGTGCTGGCGCCGGGCCTGCCCGACCCGCGCCTGGCCGCCGACTGCACCCGGCTGACGGCCACCTGCGTGCTCAGCTTCGGCCTCGCGGGCTACTGCAGCGCCGTGCTGCGCGCGCACGGCCGCTACGTGGCGCCCGCGGCGATCTACGTCGCCTACAACGCCGGCATCGTCGCCTCGATGTTCCTGCTGGGCGGTGCCTGGGGGGTGCGGTCGGCGGCGGCGGGCGTCGCGGTGGGCGGCTGCCTCATGGTCGCGGTCCAGGTGCCCGCGCTGTGGAAGCAGTTGCGTACGGGCCTGCGCCCGCCGGCCGTGACCGGGGGCGCGGCGGCGGGCCGGCCCATGGACCTCGCGCTCGTCGCCTCGGTGCTGCTGTTCGCCCTGTGCCGTCAGTCGCAGGTCCTCATCGAGCGCTTCCTCGCCTCGCCGCTGCCCGCCGGGGCCATCTCGCACCTGAACTACGCGCAGAAGGTGGCCCAGATCCCGATGACGCTGTCGCTGATGCTGTGCACCGTCACCTTCCCGGTGGTGGCGCGGGCGCTCGCCGACGGCGACCCGGAGCGGGCCCGCGACCGCGTGGAACGGGACCTGGCGGTGGTCTCCTGCCTGGTGCTGCTCGGCACTGCCACGGTGATCGCCTGCGCCCCGCAGATCATCGGGCTCCTGTTCGAGCGCGGCGCGTTCACCGCCGCCGACACCGCGGCGACGGCCCGCGTGATGCGGGTGTACGCGCTCGGACTGCTCGGCCAGGCCCTGGTGGGCGCCCTGGTCCGCTCCTACTTCTCGGGCGTGCGGCCCGTCTGGTACCCGCTCACCGCGATGACCGCGGGCGTCGTGGCGACCTCCTGGATCGGCGCCGCCGCCGTCGGCCCCTGGGGCGTGACGGGGATCGCCGCGGCCAACGCCGCCGGCATCACCGTCACCGCCGCGCTGCTGCTGGCCGGAACGGGCCGGTGCGGGGTGCCGCTGCGGGTGCGGCGGGTGCTGACCGAGACGAGCAGGCCGCTGCGCGCCGCGGTGGTCGCCACCGCCGCCGGGGTGTTCGCGGCGAGCCTGCCGCGGTCCGCCGCGGCGGGCCTGCTGTCCGGCGTGCTGACCGTCACCACCGTCCACCTCCTCCTCGCCCGCGCTCTCGGCGCCCAGGGCGTCGAACCCGTCCTCGGCTCCGTACGCTCCGTCACACGAAGGCTCCGGCATGGCCTCTCCCGCTGAAACCGCCCCGCCCGCCGTCGCCGGCGAACCGCCCGCGCCCTTCCCCTGGGTGGCGATGTACCACTCGGTCGGCGACCGCTCGGACGACCCGTACCGCATCACCGTGACGCCCGAGCGGCTGGCCGCTCAGCTCCGGTGGCTGCGGCGGCGCGGGCTGCGCGGAGTGTCCGTACGCGAGCTGCTGGCCGCCCGCGCCGCGGGCGGCGGCAAGGGCCTGGTCGGGCTCACCTTCGACGACGGGTACGCCGACTTCGTCACCGACGCGCTGCCCCTGCTGCACCGGCACGCCTGCGGCGCCACGCTGTTCGTGCTGCCCGGCCGGCTCGGCGGCGACAACGCCTGGGACCCGCGCGGCCCGCGCAAGCCGCTGCTGGCCGCCGACGGCATCCGGCACGCGGCGGCCGAGGGCGTGGAGATCGGCTCGCACGGGCTGACCCACGCCGACCTCACCCGGGCCGACGACCGCGCCCTGGCCGCGGAGGTCGCCACGAGCCGCACCCGGCTCCAGGAGCTGACCGGCGCCCCCGTGGACGGCTTCTGCTACCCCTACGGCTCCGTGGACGCCCGGGTCGTGGCGGCCGTACGGGAGGCGGGGTACACGTACGCCTGCGCCGTCGACCCGGGCCCGCTGACCGGCCCGCACGCGCTGCCCCGGCTGCACCTCGGGCAGCGGGACACGGCCTGGCGGCTGCACCTCAAGCACCGGCTGCACGGGCTGCGGCGCCGCCCGGTGGAGGGCGTGTGAGATGCGGGTCCTGCACATCATCACCGGCCTCGGCGTGGGCGGCGCCGAGCAGCAGCTGCGCCTGCTCCTGCGTCACCTGCCCGTCTCCTGCGACGTCGTGACGCTCACCCGTCCCGGCCCGGTCGCCGACGGCCTGACCGCCGACGGCGTGCGCGTCGTGCACCTCGGCATGGGCGGCAACCGCGACCTGTCCGCGCTGCCGCGCCTGGTCCGGGTGATCCGGGCGGGCCGCTACGACCTCGTGCACACCCATCTGTACCGGGCCTGCCTGTACGGCCGGCTCGCCGCGCGCCTCGCGGGCGTCCGCGCGGTCGTCGCCACCGAACACTCGCTGGGCGAGGGGCAGATGGAGGGCCGCCCGCTCACGACCGGGGTGCGCGCGCTGTACCTGGCCGGTGAACGGCTCGGCTCCACCACGGTCGCCGTCTCCGCCACGGTGGCCGGCCGGCTCCAGCGCTGGGGCGTGCCCGCGCCGCGCATCGCGGTGGTCCCCAACGGCATCGACCTGGACCGGTTCCGCTTCGACGCCGCCCGGCGCGCGCGGACCCGCCGCCGCCTCGGCCTGCCCGAGGACGCGTACGTGGTCGGCGGCATCGGACGGCTGACGGCGGGCAAGCGGTTCGACGTCGTCGTCGGGGCGCTGGCCCGCCTGCCCCGCGACCACTGGCTGCTGCTGGTGGGCGGCGGCCCCGAGGAGAGCGTGCTGCGCCGCACCGCCCACGAGGCCGGGGTGGCCGACCGGGTCCTGTTCACCGGCGAACGCCCCTGCGCGCCCGACGGCTCGCCCGGCCCCGACCTGCCCTCGCTCACCGCCGCGATGGACGTGCTCGCCTCGCCGTCCCCGCAGGAGGCGTTCGGCCTGGCGGTGGTGGAGGCCCTGGCGGCCGGGCTGCCCGTGCTGTACGCCTCCTGCCCGGCCGTGGAGGACCTGCCCCCGTACGCCGCCGCCGGCGCCCGGCGCGTCCAGGGCGGCCCGGAGGCGTACGCACGTGCGATCACCGAAGTGCGCGCGGGCGGCCCGCACCCGCGCACGCCCCCGGCGGCGGCCCGCCACTACAGCATCGCCCGCACCGCGGCCCGGCTCATGGACGTGTACACCGCCGCGGTCGCCACCGCCGCGCCCACCCCGACGCACCCGTCCCCCACCGCCTCACCCCAGGGAGCGAGTTCCCCATGACCGACCGCCCGATCCGGCCCCGCCGCTTCTTCCCCGCCCGCCTGCGGCGGCTGCCCGCCTGGTCCCTGGTCGTGGCCGGCACCGCCGCGGGCGGCCTGCTCGGCGGCGCCTACGGCGTGCTGCAGACCCCCGTCTACACGGCCACCAGCTACGTCGTCGCCGTCCCCGGCAAGAAGTCCGACCCCGCCGCCGCGCTGGGCTTCGCCCAGGCCTACGGGCGGGTCGCCACCCAGCTCGCGGTCCTCGGCGACGCCCAGCGGCAGGCGCGCGTGCCGGTGCGCACGCTGCGCCGCAGCGTGCGCACGGCGACCTCGCCGGACGCGCCGATGGTCGCCGTGTCCGCCACCTCCGCCCGGCCGAAGCTGGCCGCCGACATGGCCGACGCCGTCTCCGACGCGCTGACCCGGCACGCCGGGGCCACCGCGGGCAGCACTCACGTCTCGCTCGTCCGCTTCGCGCGCGCGGTGCGCCCCACCGACCCCTCGTCCGCCTCGCCGACGGTGACCGGCCTGGTCGGCGCGAGCGCGGGCGGCCTGCTCGGCGGCCTGGCCCTGCTCGTACGGCCGCGGCGCGGCGAACCCGGCGAGCCCGCGCCCGCCGCCTCGGTCCCCGGCCCGGCCCCGGCCGCCGACGTCCGCGGCCTGCGGTGACCGCCACCCCCCTCGCGCCACCGACGCGCACGGCCGGCCCCTCGTACGCGACGGAACTCGTCACCGACGCCCGCGCCTTCGCCGCCCTCGCCCCCCAGTGGGCGCGGCTGTTCGAGAGGTGCGCGGCGGCGACCCCGTTCCAGAGCCACGCCTGGCTGCACTCCTGGTGGCAGTCGTACGGCACCCCGAAGCGGCTGCGGCTGCTGCTGGTGCGCGCGGACGGCGAACTGGTCGCCGCCGCACCGCTGATACTGCGCCGCACACCCGTGCCGGCGCTGGTACCGCTCGGCGGGGCGATCTCCGACTACGCCGACGTCCTCGTCGACGACCGGTGCCCCCACCCGGCGGCCACCGCGCTCACCGAGGCGCTGGCGGGGGCCGCCCGCACGGCGCTCATCGACTTCCGCGAGGTACGGCCGGGCAGTGCCGTCGAACAGGTCTACGAGCGTTGGCGCGGGCCCCGGTACCGCGCGCCCGACTCCCTCTGCCTGGAACTGCCGGCCCTCCCGCTGGACGAGCTGGTCTCCCGGCTGCCGGCGCCCCGCGCCCAGCGGGTCCGCGCCAAGCTGCGCAAACTGCGGGCGCTCGGCGTGGAGCGGCACGTCGTGCGCCCCGGGGAGGTCGAGACGGCCCTGCGCCGGCTGCTCGAACTGCACCGCCTCCAGTGGCAGGGGCGCAGCGTCACACCCGAGCACCTGCGGCCCCGCTTCCGCGAGCACCTGGTGCGGGCGGCGGGTCCGATGGTGCGCGACGGGGAGGCGGTGGTCACCGAGTTCCGCCTCGACGGCGACGTGGTGGCCGTGGACCTGACCCTGCGCTCCCGGCGGCTGATGGGCGGCTACCTCTACGGCGCCCATCCGCGCCTGAGGGAGCGCAAGGCCGACGTGGCGGTGATGCTGCTGGAGGCGTGCGCCGCGCACACCGGTGAGGGAGCACCGGACACCCTGAGCCTGCTGCGCGGCGACGAGCCCTACAAACACCACTGGCGCCCCCGCCCGGTCGTCAACGAGCGGCTGCTGCTGGCCCGGCGGCGCACCGCCCCGCTGCTGACCGCGGTGGCCGGCGAGGCGGCCCTGCGCCGCCGGGGCAGGGAACTCCTGCGCCGGCACCGCCCGCCGGCCCGGCCTCAGGTCGGGCCGTAGGCGGGGCCGTCACCTTCCCGTCGGCCCCGAGCCGCCGTGGACGCCGTGGTCCCCATGGACGCCGTGGAGGCCATGGGCGGCTCAGGTGGGAGACGGCGGGGGCACCGACGCGGGCGCGAGGGTGGTGCCGGGCGCGGGCACCGGGCCGGGTACGGAGCTGGGCACGGGTGCCGGTGCGGGTGCGGAACTGGGCACGGGAGCCGGTACCGGTACGGGTGCGGGCGGCACGACAGGGACCGGTACGGGTGCCAGTGGTACGGCGGGGGCCGGTACGGATGCGGGGGGCACGGCGGGGGCCGGGGGCCGGGCGGGGCCGGGCGGTTCGGTGCGGCCGAAGAGGACCGAGCGGTAGACGCGTGAGGAGGCGGGGTTCGCCCCGCACTGCCAGACACCGTGCGGGCAGTAGTCGGTCAGCGTGTTGTACAGCGCCCGGTGCTGGTCGATCCAGGCGAGCATGCCCCGTACGTACGCGGCGTCGTCGCCGTTGCGGAACAGCCCCCACTCCGGATAGGAGACGGGCTTGCCGTGCGCCCTGGCGAAGTCCACGTGCGCCTGAAGTCCGTACGGCTCGGCGACCTGCTGATCGAAGGTCAGGCCGGTCGGCTGGTCGTAGGAGTCCATGCCGACGATGTCGACCGTGTCGTCTCCCGGGTAGCACTCGGTCCAGGGAACGGCGTCCCGGCCCCGGTTCGGCGCGAAGTCGAACCGGAACCTCTGGCCCGGCACGGCGCGCATGGCGGTCACGATGCGCCGCCAGTAGCTCTTCCACGCCTCGGGGTCGGGCCCGCAGCGGTGGGTGTACGTCGTGCCGTTCATCTCCCAGCCGAGCACGATCACCGTGTCCGGCACCCCCAGCCCCACCAGCCGCCGGGCGAGGGCGCCGAAGTGCTGGTCGAACTGCCCCGCGGCGCCCTGCCGCAGCAGGTACCCGACCTCGCCGTCGGACAGGTGCTCCTCGTTGCGCTCCTGCATGGGGACGTTGAGGACGAGCATCCGGTCGGGCCGCTGCTCCCGCCAGTGCGCCCAGACGTCGAGGAACCCCGGGGCGCCCTCGATGTCCCGCCAGCGGTCGCCGGGCAGATAGGTGTGTCCCACGCGCAGTTCGGCACCGCCCAGCCAGCTGCTGAGCTGTGCCATCCGGGCCACGCCCCGCGCGTCCGACTCCAGGAAGGCCCCGAAGGCGGGACGCCACCCCGCGGCCACCTGGGCCGGAAGGGGAAGCGGAGCGGGAGCGGAGGGAGAGGTCTGGGGCGCGACGGGCGGGACTGCGGGGGTCGCTGGGGACGCGGGGGCCACTGGGGCCGGGGGCGGCCCGGACGGGGGCGCGGGCGGGCTCGCCGGCACCGGGGGCGGACCGGAGGGCGGCGGTGCGTCGCCCGCCCACGCGGCGGCCCCGCAGGCCAGGGCGGCCGCGGTGACGGCCGCCGCCGCGACGACGGCAAGCCGGCGGATCCGGCGTCGCTGTGCAGCCATGCCCGCTCCTTTCCACGCGTTAGGGCGAAGGTGTGACGAGCCATCAGCTCGCCCTAAGAAGTCAGGCACGGATGACGCGGGGCCGCCACCGCCGGTACGGCCTACGGGTGTGCCGCACGTCCGCCCGGGTGACGGTGCCCGGAAAAACGGCGCCGCCGCGACCGGCCGCCGTAACGGCGCGGTCGCGGCGGCCTGGTGTCGGCCCCGCGGGCTGTCTACCGGTGGGCGCCGGCCGACCGGCCGCGGCGGTAGAGGACGGTGCCGCCGGCGATCAGCACGGCGCTGGCGGCCGAGGCCCCCAGCAGCGCCCCGGTGTTGCCGCTGCCGGTCTCGGCCATCTGCGGCGGGGTGTGCTCCACAGGCGGCGGCGTCGTGTGGTGCGTGGGCGGCGGGGTGGTGTGGTGCGTGGGCGGCGGCGTCGTGCGGTGCGTGGGCGGCGGGGAGCTCGGCGGCGGCGTCGTGCACTCGCCCGGGGAGGGCTGCTCGCCGTACGCCCCGGAGGAGGGCTGCTCGCCGTAGGCGCCCTGGTCGTCGCAGTCCGGGCGGTGCGTCGGGGGCGGCGTCGTCTTGTGCGAGACGTTGGCGCACTTGTTGCCGAACGCCGGGTTGAGCGCCGCCGCACCGTCGACGGTGTTGCCGCAGGCGTTCACCGGTACTTCGACCGGCGCCTGGATGGTGTTGCCGGACAGCAGACCGGGCGAACCCGCGCTGACTCCGTCCGCCGTCGAGTCGGCGAAGGCGGCGCTGCCGTACAGGGACAGCACGCTCGTCGCGGCGGCCGCCGCGAACACTCCCCTGCTCAGGGTCTGTCGCAATCTAGTGGTCTTCCTGCTCGAAGCCGCCGCGGCGACTTGAGGGGCTTTCAGATGAGGGAGGGCCGGCCCTGGGTCGTGAGTTCGACGTCCAAGGCCGGCCCTGACGCGGCCGAGGCGGCCGGTGCGCCTGCGCGGTCAGTCGTTGACGCAGGTGTTGCCGAACGTGGGGTTCAGCAGCGCGATGATGTTGATGGTGTTGCCGCACAGGTTGATCGGGACGTGCACCGGAACCTGGATGGTGTTGCCGGAGATCACACCGGGCGAGCCGACGGCCGCGCCCTCGGCGCCGGCGTCGGCGAAGGCGGGGGCGGCCATGCCCAGCGCCAGGACGGCGCCCGTCATGACAGCGACGCTCTTCTTCATGAAAGTTCCCTTCTCGGGGCGAGGTGCCCCAATGACGGCGAGAAACCGAGTGAGCACGACCTTCACGGTCGCGGCACTGAACGAGAAATAGACGTATTGAAAAACGGCGGAACGTAAATCGCCCGACAATTCACTCGATTGCCCCGCGCACCATACGCCTCACCCTCGGCTGCTCGGGCGATAAGGAGTTCTGCGGAAACAGCCCGGGCGCCCGCGAATGAAGCAGCGGGCAGCCCGGGCCGGCCGGAATCGGCTCAGCTCTCGCCGTTGGCCGAGAGGACCGACAGGTCCTCCAGGATGTGCGACAGGGCACCGTCCCGCTTGGCCTGGGTGGAGTTGTCCGAGCACTGCTGGTTCTGCCGGTCGGACAGGATCGGGATGTCCTGGACGTTCACGACCTGCAGCACGCCGACGTTGGTCTCGTTGAGACCCAGGCACGGCTTGTTGAGCGTGCCCTCGATCAGCGAGAGCTGCGGGCTCATGTCGCCCTTCGTCGCCGAGTTGCCGAACGCCGACGTGGCGCCGTTGCCGTTCGCGACGGCCGGGCCGTCGTCGTTCCCGATGGCAAGCGCCGCGGGAGCAGCTGCCACCGACCCACCGACGACAGATACGGCGGCCGCAGCGGCGACCATTGCCTTCTTGAGCACTGCGCGTTCCTTTCCTCGTAGCGACGCAGGTCCTACGGCCTCATCAACACGGCGGGAGATGTTTGGTTGCGGGGGTTCACCCGGTTGGCCCGCACGGTATGACGGAACGCCGGAAAATCACGGAGTCCGGAAAACACACAAACACTTCGGGGCATCCGCCGTGGGGGTGAACGGGAGAAACCCCGGTGGCCGCGGGCAGTTGACCAGAACGCTCCGGTGACGGGGTTTCCTCAGAAAGGACCACCCAGTGATCAAGAAGTTTGTCGCCACCGCGGCCATCGCCGCCTCCGCGCTCGGTGCCACCGCCGCCGCGGCTCCCGAGGCCCTGGCGATCGGCAACGACAGCGGGCCGACGGCCGCGAACGGCAACGCTGCGTGGCAGAGCTACGGCAACGCGACCACGTACGGGAACATGAGCCCGCAGATGGCGCTCATCCAGGGGTCGTTCAACAAGCCGTGCATCGCCGTGAACGAACTGCCGGTCGGGGTGCTCCAGATCGTCAACGTCCAGGACATCCCGATCCTGTCCGACCGGCAGAACCAGCAGTGCACCGAGAACTCCACGCAGGCCAAGCGGGACGGCGCGCTGGCGCACCTGCTGGAGGACGTGTCGATCCTGTCCGCGAACAGCGAGCGCTGAGCCTGCGGCACGATGCACGGAGCGGGCCGCCAAAGGACTCGGCGGCCCGCTCCCTCGTGTGTGCGGGGCATCCTGTGCGGGGCCCCCGTGCGGGAGAACCCCTGCGGGAGGACCCGTGCGGCCGACGCCCTACGACACCACGTCCTTGCGGGCGAAGCCGCGGAAGGCGAGGGCGAAGAGCACCAGCGCGTAGGCCACGGAGACGGCCGTGCCCTGGATCATCCCGGACCACTCGGGGCGCGGCTGCACGGCGTCGGCCCAGGCGAACTGCCAGTGCGCGGGCAGGAAGTCACGCCAGTGGCCCAGCGCGGTGACGGCGTCCAGGACGTTGCCGACGATGGTCAGGCCGACCGCGCCGCCCACGGCGCCCAGCGGCGCGTCGGTCCTGGTGGACAGCCAGAACGCCAGCCCCGCCGTGACCAGCTGGGAGACGAAGACGTACGCCACGATCACCACCAGCCGCTGGGCGGCGGTGCCCGCGGCGAGCGCGCCGCCGGTGGGGATCTCCAGCGGGCCCCAGCCGTAGGCGGCGGTGCCGACGGCGAGCGCGACGACGGGCAGGAGCACCATGGCGGCCAGGCTCAGCCCGAGGCCGACGGCGAGCTTGGACCACAGCAGCCGGGCCCTGGGCACGGGGGCGGCCAGCAGGTAGCGCAGCGAGGACCAGCTCGCCTCGGAGGCGACGGTGTCCCCGCAGAACAGCGCCACCGGGATCACCAGCAGGAAGCCCGCCGACACGAACAGGTTCACCGCGGCGAAGTTGGCGCCCGAGGCGGTGGCCGTGTCCATCAGGGTCACCTGGTTGTTGCGCCCGCCCGGGTCGCCGCCGATCGCGAAGGCCACGACAAGGACGAACGGCAGCGCGGCCAGGATGCCCCCCATGATCAGGGTGCGGCGCCGCTTGAGCTGCCGGGCCAGTTCCACCCGCAGCGGCAGGGTGCGGGCGGGCTGGTAGCCGGGGGCGACCCCGGCGGGCCCGGCCTCCTCGGTGAGCGTGCTCATGCGGAACCTCCGATCAGGGTGAGGAAGGCGTCCTCCAGGCGGCGGTGCGGGCCGATCGAGGCGACGGGCACCTCCAGCCGCACCAGCTCCACCACCAGGCGCTCGGCCGTGGAGCCGGACTCCAGCCGGACCAGCAGGCCGTCGCCGGTGGGGACCGCCGAGGCCACGCCCGGCAGCGCGGCCACCTTGCCGGCCACCGGCTCGTCCACGGGTGCCGCCGTGCCGACCAGCAGGGTGTCCCCGGAGCCGACGATGTCCCCGACCGGGCCCGCCTGCACCAGGCGCCCCCGGTCCATGACGACCAGGTGCGTGCAGGACTGCTCGACCTCGGCGAGCAGGTGGCTGGAGACGATGACGGTGCGGCCGCCGGCCGCGTACCGGATCATCACCTCGCGCATCTCCCTGATCTGCGGCGGGTCCAGGCCGTTGGTCGGCTCGTCGAGGATCAGCAGGTCGGGCAGGCCCAGCATGGCCTGGGCGATGGCCAGGCGCTGGCGCATGCCCTGGGAGTAGGTGCGCACCGCGCGGGCCAGCGCGTCGCCGAGGCCGGCGATCTCCAGGGTCTCGTCCAGGTGGGCGTCGCCGGCCGGGCGGCCGGTGGCCCGCCAGTACAGTTCCAGGTTCTCCCGGCCGGACAGGTGCGGCAGGAAGCCGGCGCCCTCGACGAAGGCGCCGACCCGGGACAGCACGGGGGCGCCGGGCCGGATGGCGTGGCCGAAGACCCGGATCTCGCCCTCGTCCGGCCGGATCAGTCCCATCAGCATGCGCAGGGTGGTCGTCTTGCCCGCACCGTTGGGTCCGAGCAGGCCGAGCACCTGCCCCCGCTCCACCCGGAAGGACAGCTCGCGCACCGCGTACCGGTCGGCGGAGCGGGCGTAGCGCTTGCTGAGGCCGGTGATCTGGAGGGGGACGCCGGACAGCGCCGGGTCGGGGGCGGGGGCGGCGGTGCGGCGGCGGGCGGTGAGCAGCAGCGCGAGCGCGATCAGCGCACCCGCGACGGGCAGCCACCACACCCAGGCGGGCAGCGGGGCCGCCGCGGTGGTCAGGCCGGGCGCGGTGGGCACGGACAGGTCGCCGCGCAGGGCGGCGGTGTACGTGGCCGGGGCGGCCGGGGAGGCGTAGCCGAGGTCGGTGGAGGCGAGGACCAGGCGGAGCCGGTGGCCCTTCTGCACCTCGTGGTCGATCGCCGGGAGGGTGAGGGTGACGTCCTTGCCCGCCCGCGCGCCCTCGACGCGCACCGGGTCGACGAGCTGGGCGGGCAGCACCGGCCGGGACGAGCCCGGTCCGACGTCGTACACCTTGGCGAACAGCACCGCGTCGTCGCTGGTGGAGGTGACGTGGACGGTCACCGTGGGCGAACCGGTGATCCGCAGGTCGCGGTCGAGCGGCGCCGACTCGAAGTGCGCGTACTGGCCGGGGAAGTCCAGCGACACCCCGAGGCCGAGCGCGGAGAGCTGAGCGAGCCCGGCGCCCTGGCCGCCGAGGCCGGGCAGGGCGGAGACGGCGGGCGGATTGGCGCCCGGCGGGTTCTGGAACCGCTGCTCGCGCCCGGACAGGGCGATCGCCCGCTGTCCGCTCGCCAGTCCGGGATACGACTCCGCGCTCGCGCCGCGCAGCAGGGCCGCGCCGTCGGTGGAGTCGACGCCGCCGGTGCGGGTGACGCGGAAGGCCGGACCGGTGTCCGCGCCGGCGTCCTTCTTGAGGTAGCGGTCGAACCAGGTCTTCACGCGGGCCTGGATCCGGCCGCTCTCCAGGTCGCCGCCGTCGTGACCGCCCGCGATCCAGTCCACGTCCACGGGCGCGCCGACCGCCCGGATCGCCTTCTGCGCCGCGTCGGCCTGGCCGAGCGGGAAGAGCGAGTCGGTCTGGCCCTGCACCAGCAGGGTCGGCACCTTGATCCGGTCGGCGACGGCGGACGGGGAGCGCTCCTGGAGGAGGCGGCGCGCCTCGGGGTCCGGTGTGCCGGACTCGGCGACCCGCTCGTACATCCGGCACAGCGCCGGCTCGAAGCGGGCGCAGCCGCCGCCGGAGTTGAAGAAGACGCCCGCCCAGAGCTTCTTGAAGACACCGTTCGGGAAGAGGGCGTCGGCGAGGTTCCAGTAGGTGATCTCGGGGGCGATGGCGTCCACGCGGCGGTCGTACCCGGCGGCGAGCAGGGAGATCGCGCCGCCGTAGGAGGCGCCGGCCAGGCCCACGCGCGGGTCGCCGGGCCCGTCGAGGCTGACCTGCGGCTGCCGGGCCAGCCAGTCGATGAGCCTTTTGACGTCGGCGACCTCGCCCTTCGGGTCGTTCAGCCCGATCCTGCCGGTGGAGCGGCCGAAGCCGCGCGCCGACCAGGTCAACACCGCGTAGCCGTCCCCGGCGAGGTCCTCGGCCTGCTGCCGTACGTCGTCCTTGCTGCCGCCGAAGCCGTGCCCGAGCAGGACGGCGGGGTGGCGGCCGGGTCCTGCCGGGGTGAAGTAGGACGTGTCGATCCGTACGCCGTCGCCGGTGCTCATGACCCGGTCGGCGCGGCGCACCGCGGGCGGGTCGTCGGCGGAGGCGACCGCGGTCCAGGTGCCGGCCCCGGCGAGCACCACGAGCGCGGCCCCGGCGGCGAGCCACCGCCGGGGTCCGCGCGGCAGCCCTCGCCGGCCGGGCAGTCGAAGATCCATGCGTCCACGGTACGGGCCGCCGGTCACGGCCGATGCCACCGCCGGACCGAACCTCCGCCCCTCCGCCGGGAGTACGCCGGCGCCGCGGCGTACCGCACCCGCGGTACGCGGGTTCCGCGGGCCCGGGTGGCGCGGGGGCTCAGGCCTGGGCGTCCTCGGGGATCGACACCAGCCAGCGGGTGTCGCGGCGCGGGCGGAGGTAGAGGGCCCAGTACAGGGTGGCCACGGCCATGATGCCGCCGGTCCACAGCAGGTAGCCGACCTCCTGCTGGCTGAGGATGTACGCCAGCACCGCGATCAGCAGCACGGGCACGGCGGGCCACAGCGGCATGCGCCAGGCCTGGGTGTCCTTGTGGGAGCCGCGGCGGGCCAGCAGGGCGGCGACCGCGACGAGCAGGTACATGCCGGTCACGGAGACGCCCGTGACGCCGTACAGCGTGTCCAGGTTGACGAAGCACAGGATTGCGCCGGGGACGCCGACCGCGAGCGTGGCCACCCAGGGGGAGCCGAAGCGGCCGAGCTTGGAGAAGACGGTGTTGACCGGGCCGGGCCAGGCCTTGTCGCGGGCGGAGGCGAACAGCACGCGGGAGTTCTGGATGACCATGACGATGCCGGCGTTGATGATCGCGAGGGCGACGCAGAGGCTGACGAAGGTGCCGACGGCGGAGTTGGACCAGGCCGTCACCATCGAGCTGAGGTCGCCGCCGGTCAGCTCCTTGAGGTCGGAGGCGCCCAGCGTGATGGCGACGACCGGCACGAGGATGACCACGGAGGAGATGGCCAGGGTGGCGAGGACGGTGCGGGCGACGTTGCGGCGCGGGTGCTCCAGTTCCTCGGAGAGGTAGACGGCGGTGGAGAAGCCCTGGGTGATGAACAGGGCGATGGCGAGGCCGGAGACCACGAGCATGGCCGTCACGGTGTCGGTGTGGCCGCCCTGCCCGGCCACCTGCATGGAGACCAGGCTGCCGGCGCCCCGGTGGCTGTGGGCGAAGCCCAGGACGGCGACCACGCCCGCGGCGATGACCTCCAGGACCAGGAAGATGCCGGTGATCCAGGCGTTGGCGCGCAGGTCCAGCAGGCCGGCGAGGGTCGCGAGCAGCATCACCCCGGCGCCGGTCATGGCCGGGTCGAGGTGCACGAGCGGCGCCAGGTAGTCCGCCGTGCCCATGGCGATCACGGGCGGCACGATCATGACGACCAGCAGGGACAGCACGAACACCAGCCAGCCCGCCAGCCGTCCGGCCATCGTGGAGACCATGGCGTACTCGCCGCCCGCGCTGGGGATGAGGGTGCCCAGCTCCGAGTAGCAGAACGCCACGGCGATGCAGAGCAGCGAGCCGATGGCGATGGTGAGGGCGGTGGCGGTGCCGAGCGTTCCGAACAGGTCCGGGACCACGACGAAGAGCGTGGAGGCGGGGGTGACGCACGAGAGGGTGAGGAGGGTGCCGCCGACGACGCCGATGGAGCGCTTGAGCTGCTGGGGGCTGTCCGTCGTTCCTGCGGGGCTGTCGGCCGCCCGGGGGGAGGCGGTGTCGACAGGGCGGAGCGTGTCGGTCATGCGGCGGTTCCGATCGACTCGTGCAACAGGTGATGGGGGCTCGGGAGCGCTATCGCCTCCGGCGGCTTCGGTCGTACGTTCGCTGTCTTTCGTCCGCTCCCGGCGCGAGCATGGAATCCCGACGAAAACCGTCACGTCAATGGCTGTTCACCTTCGGAATCCGCACCTGGGGCCCGGCTGGTGACGGTTCGATTTCGCAGGCCACACGCCTGCAACGGCGTATTCATCAAGCCTTGACAATTTGTGACCTTGGTTTCGAAGGCGTCAGCCCTGCTACGCCTCCGGCATCCGTTTCCTCCCCCGCACACGGGAATCGCAGGCGTCGGCGCAAAAAAAAGTCGCGGCCGTCCGTTATCCGGACGGCCGCGACGGTGCCCCTGATCGCTCTCAGTGGTTGCGCGGGAACCCGAGGTCGACACCGGCGGGGGCGTCGGCCGGGTCGGGCCAGCGGGTGGTGACGACCTTGCCGCGGGTGTAGAAGTGGGTGCCGTCGTTGCCGTAGATGTGGTGGTCGCCGAAGAGCGAGTCCTTCCAGCCGCCGAAGGAGTGGTAGCCCACCGGCACCGGGATCGGCACGTTCACGCCGACCATGCCGGCCTCGACCTCCAGCTGGAAGCGGCGGGCGGCGCCGCCGTCCCGGGTGAAGATCGCGGTGCCGTTGCCGAACGGCGAGGCGTTGATCAGGGACACGCCGTCCTCGTAGGTGTCCACGCGCAGCACGCACAGCACCGGGCCGAAGATCTCGTCCTGGTACGCCTTCGCCGTGGTCGGCACCCGGTCGAGCAGCGACAGGCCGATCCAGTGGCCTTCCTCGTAGCCCTCCACGCTGTAGCCGGTGCCGTCCAGGACGACCTCGCAGCCCTCGTCCGCCGCGCCCTTCACGTAGGAGGCGACCTTGTCGCGGTGGGCGGCCGTGATCAACGGGCCCATCTCGGAGGACGGGTCGGTGCCCGGACCGATCTTGATCTTCTCGGCGCGCTCGCGAATCTTCCCGACCAGCTCGTCG
Source organism: Streptomyces sp. NPDC021356 (assembly GCF_040641015.1). Taxonomy (NCBI): domain Bacteria; kingdom Bacillati; phylum Actinomycetota; class Actinomycetes; order Kitasatosporales; family Streptomycetaceae; genus Streptomyces; species Streptomyces sp. NPDC021356. The sequence goes on from NZ_JBFACU010000028.1 coordinate 91,087, forward strand.
GCGATGGAGCCGACCGCGACGACGGCAGAGACGGCCATGCAGCGCTCGCCGGCCGAGCCGTACGCCGCCGAGACCGCCGCGTCCGCCGCCGCGTCCAGGTCGGCGTCCGGCAGCACCAGCATGTGGTTCTTGGCGCCGCCCAGCGCCTGCACGCGCTTGCCGTTGGCGGCGGCCGTGGTGTGGATGTGGCGGGCGATCGGCGTGGAGCCGACGAAGGAGACCGCCTTGACGTCCGGGTGCTCCAGGAGGCGGTCCACGGCCACCTTGTCGCCCTGGACGACGTTGAACACGCCGTCCGGCAGCCCGGCCTCGGACAGCAGTTCGGCGATCTTCAGCGAGGCCGACGGGTCCTTCTCGCTCGGCTTCAGCACGAAGGTGTTGCCGCAGGCGATGGCGATCGGGAACATCCACATCGGGACCATCGCCGGGAAGTTGAACGGCGTGATGCCCGCGACCACGCCCAGCGGCTGCCGGAGCGAGGACACGTCCACGCGCGTGGCGACCTGCGTCGACAGCTCGCCCTTGAGCTGCACGTTGATGCCGCAGGCCAGGTCGACGATCTCCAGGCCGCGCGCGACCTCGCCGAGCGCGTCGGAGTGCACCTTGCCGTGCTCGGCGGTGATCAGTGCGGCGATCTCGTCGCGGTGCGCGTCCAGCAGGGCACGGAAGCGGAAGAGGATCGTGGTGCGCTGGGCCAGGGAGGACTGGCCCCAGGTGCGGTAGGCGTCCTGCGCGGCGGCCACGGCCGCGTCCACCTCCTCCACGGAGGCGAAGGCCACCTTAGTGGTGACCGCGCCGGTCGCCGGGTCCGTCACCGGACCGTACGACCCCGAGGCGCCTTCGACGGCCTTCCCGCCGATCCAGTGGTTGACGATCTTCGTCATGCCGGGTCACTCCTTCGCAGATGGCGGCGTCGGGTCGAGACGTGCCGTTCGTGGGGCTCATGTGCCGCGACAGCGGCCGGGGCCGGTCCCGGAAGGGGTCCGGGGCCGCCGGCTCGGGGTGCGGTCGCCGTCACGAGACCATCCCACCAGCAACGCGCCCGGACCGCGCCCGACACTGTGTCTGCGGTTCACCGGTCGGCGTAGACACATGTGGGAGTCTCCGCCGTCCCGCCCGCGCGCCCCTTCCTCGCACGGGGGCGGCGGCACCGGTCCCTGCGAGGACGGCGGACCTCCGGCGCGGGGCCGTAGCGGGCGGGGAGTCGTCGCTCGCACTTCGCTCCTGCCAGGGCGAAGCGGCCTCCCGCGCCGGAGGCGATCGGTGGCCGGGCGGCGTGCGGCGCCCGGGTGCTCCGACCCAACGTGCGCCTCCCGCCCGGGGTTTGGAACTCTTCTCGCGCCGGACCGGCGGATACCTGCACCGTACAACCGGCGCTCGCCCGGCGTCCGCAGCACGCGCTGCCGACCGTGCGCGCGGTTCCTGCCGTCCGCGCGGTTCCCGTCGTACGCCTGCCCTTCGGTGCGTCCGGCTTCGGCCGTGCATCTGGCTCCGGGCGTGCGTCCGGCTTCGGCCGTGCGATCGGCTCCGGGCGTACGGCCGACTCCGGGCGTACGGCCGACTCCGGACGTACGGCCGACTCCAGGCGTGCGATCGGCTCCGGCCGTACGGCCGACTCCGGGCGTACGGCCGACTCCAGGCGTACGGCCGACTCCGGGCGTGCGATCGGCTCCCGCCGTGCTGCCGGTCGCCGTTCTCACCGCACCGCACCGGCCGCCAGGGCCGACTCCACCTCGGCAGCGGTGGGCATCGCGGAAGAGCATTCGAGCCGGGAGGCGACGATGGCGCCCGCGGCGTTGGCGTGGCGCATGGCGCGCTCCAGGTCCCAGCCCGAGAGCAGCCCGTGGCACAGCGAGCCGCCGAAGGCGTCTCCGGCGCCGAGGCCGTTGAGGACCTCGACCGGCAGCGGCGGCACCTCGGCCGCCTCGCCCCTGCTGGTGAGGGCGAGGACGCCCTTGGGGCCCTGTTTCACGACCGCCAGCTCGACCCCGGCGTCCAGCAGGGCGCGGGCGGCGGCGTGCGGGTCGCGCAGGCCGGTGGCGACCTCCACCTCGTCGAGGTTGCCGACGGCGACGGTGGCGTGCCGCAGGGCCTCGGCGTAGAAGGGGCGGGCGGCGGCCGGTTCGCGCCAGAACATGGGGCGCCAGTCGAGGTCGAAGACCGTCGGGCCGGACTTCGCCCGGTGGGCGAGCGCGGCGAGGGTCGCCGTACGGCTCGGCTCCTCGCTCAGCCCGGTGCCGGTGACCCAGAAGACCCGCGCCCCGCCGATCGCGGCCAGATCGAGGTCCCGGGCCTCGATCTCCAGGTCGGGCGCCTTCGGCAACCGGTAGAAGTAGAGCGGGAAGTCGTCCGGCGGGAACACCTCGCAGAAGGTGACCGGCGTGGGCAGTCCGGGCACCGCCGTGACGTAGCGGTCGTCGACGCCGAAACCGCGCAGCGCCTCGTGGAGGTAGGCGCCGAAGGGGTCGTCCCCGGTCCGCGTGATCACCGCCGTACGGCGGCCGAGGCGGGCGGCGGCGACCGCGACGTTCGTCGCGGAGCCGCCCAGGAACTTGCCGAAGGCGGACACGCGGGCCAGCGGCACGCCCGTCTGCAGCGGGTACAGGTCCACTCCGATCCGCCCCATGGTGATCACGTCGTACACCATCGGTTCCCCTTCGTGTCGGCTCCCCCGGTTCTAGTGCCGGAGGCGGAGACCTGTCAATGCTTTGTCCGGACATTCGGACGAGAAGGGAACGGGTGGGGGAAAGCGTGCCCGCGCCCCGCCGGGCACCTGGACCCCTCCGGCCCCTCGGGTCCCCCGGTTACGGTCGGCCCGGTCGGCCCGGCTCTGTCACAAAAGCAACGCCTTCGTCACACAGGTCCCGGGTCCGTGTCCTCTGTGTCACATCTCTCCGACAGGCCCTTGCCGCTGCCGTCCGCGCCTCGTTCACGCGGCACAGGCTCAACTGATCGCCGGCGCGCGCCCGGCTCCCCCGACGGCCGCCCGGCCGCCCCCGCGGCGCGCGGGGAGGTGCACGTCATGACCGACCGAAGGCTCTGGACGTACAAGGAGATCGCCGCACACATCCGGGTGCAGCCGGACACCGTGCGGTCCTACCGCAAACACGGCCTGCTCCCGCCGCCCGACCACGTCGAGGGCGGCAGGCCCTACTGGTACGCCGACACGGTCCGCGCCTGGGTCGCCGCCCGACCGGGCAACCGGGGCCGCCGCGGGGCCGACTGATCCCCGGCCACCCCCGGCCTGACCGACCAGCCCCCGGCTGCTCAGTCCCGGGCCGGCCGCCTTGCCCCGCGCCGGCCGCTCCGCCTCGACCACCTCGTCCCGCACCGGCTGTCCCACTCCGCCCACCCTGTCCCGGGCGGGCGGTGCCATCCTGTCCGGGGCGCCTGCCCCACGCACCCCGTGCCGGTCGGGCCCGTCCCCGCCGCCCCGTCCCGGACGGTCCGCTCAGCGCCAGGGGTCCACGACCGTGACTCCGGCACCCGGTGCCGTCCCCATCGCCGCGAGTGCCTGCGGAGCGGCCGGCAGCCCGATGGACCGCGTCACCAGCAGATCGGGGCGCACGGCACCCGCCACCACGAGCCGCAGCAGTTCCGGGTAGGCGTGCGCGGCCATGCCGTGACTGCCGAGGACCTCCAGTTCCAGCGCGATCACGCGGGCCATCGGGACCGGCGTGGTGCCGCTCGCCGAGGGCAGCAGGCCGACCTGGACGTGGCGGCCCCGTCGGCGCAGCCCGTCGACGGAGGCGGCGCAGGTGGCGGGCGAGCCGAGCGCGTCCAGGGAGAGGTGGGCGCCGCCGCCGGTCACCTCGCGGACCGCCGCCGCCGTGTCCGGGACCGCGGCGGCGTCCACCGTCCGCGCCGTGCCGAAGCTCCGCGCCAGTTCCAGGGCGCGCGGCGACACGTCCACCGCGACCACCCGCGCCCCGCACGCCGCCGCGATCATCACCGCTGACAGCCCCACGCCGCCGCACCCGTGCACGGCGACCCACTCGCCCGCGGCGACCCGGCCCTGCTGGACCACCGCGCGGTAGGCGGTGGCGAAGCGGCAGCCGAGCGAGGCGGCGGTCGCGGACGACAGCTCACCGGGTACGGCGACGAGGTTCACGTCGGCGTGGTCGAGCGCCACGTACTGGGCGAACGAGCCCCAGTGGGTGAACCCGGGCTGGGTCTGGCGCGCACAGACCTGCTGGTCGCCCGCCGCGCAGGCGGCGCAGGTGCCGCAGGCGCAGACGAAGGGCACGGTCACCCGGTCGCCGGGCCGCCACCTGGTGACGCGCGGGCCCACCGTCTCGACCAGGCCGGCCAGTTCGTGGCCCGGCACGTGCGGCAGCGTGATGCCGGGGTCGTGCCCCTGCCAGCCATGCCAGTCGCTGCGGCACAGGCCGGTCGCCTCGACCCGCACCACGACCCCGTGCTCCGCCGGCCGCGGGTCAGCGACCTCGCGCACCTCGGCCGGCTCCCCGAACCGCTCGAACACCACAGCCCGCACCGACCGCCCTCGCCTTCCACACCGGGGAGTCCCGTTCCGTCGACGGGAAACCCGCAGACCCGCTGCGCCCTGGCGGGAACGCTAACGCCCGCGCCGCGCGCCGGTCCTTTGAAAAATACCCCCTAGGGGTATAGTGTCGAGTGAAGTGAGCCCCTCTGGGGCACTCCCACCCCCCATGCCACGACGAGGAGAGCGACATGACCGCCCAGACCGAGACGCCGGACACCGTCACCACCGTCTACAAGGTGAGCGGAATGAGCTGTGGCCACTGCGAGGGCTCCGTCTCCGCCGAGATCTCCGAACTGCCGGGCGTGAGCGCGGTGAAGGCCGTCGCCTCGACCGGCGAGGTCACCGTGGTCTCCGCCACCCCGCTGGAGGAGACGGCGGTGCGCGCCGCGGTGGACGAGGCGGGCTTCGAGCTCGTCGGCCGCGCCTGAACATCCGGCGCACCTCTCGCGTACCTCTCGACACCGGGCCGTATCGACCAGCTGATACTGGTTCCGTACGGCCCGGTCCGTTCTCTGGAGTACGGACATGACCAGCACCACCACCAGGACAGCGACACCCGCCGGGACAGCCACGCCCGCCGGGCCGGCGGCACCCGCCGGCACGCCCGCCGCCTCCGGCACCGCCCCGACCTCCGAGGTCGAGCTGCTCATCGGCGGGATGACCTGCGCCTCCTGCGCGGCCCGCGTCGAGAAGAAGCTCAACCGGATGGAGGGCGTGAGCGCGACCGTCAACTTCGCCACCGAGAAGGCGAAGGTGAGCTACCCCCGGGGGGTAGCGGTGTCCGATCTCGTCGCCACCGTGGTCAAGACGGGTTACACGGCCGAGGAACCGCCGCCCCCGAAGCCGGAGCCCGCCCCCGGGGACACGGACGCCGCGCCCGCCGCCGACCCGGAACTGACTTCCCTGCGGCAGCGCCTGATCGTTTCGGCACTGCTCGCCGTCCCGGTCGTCCTGCTCTCCATGGTCCCCGCCCTCCAGTTCGACAACTGGCAGTGGCTGGCGCTGACCCTGGCCGCGCCGGTCGTGGTCTGGGGCGCCCTGCCCTTCCACCGCGCGGCGCTCACCAACGCCCGGCACGGCGCCGCCACCATGGACACGCTGGTCTCGGTCGGCACGCTCGCCGCGTTCGGCTGGTCCCTGTGGGCGCTCTTCCTCGGTGACGCGGGCATGCCCGGCATGCACGACGAGTTCCGGCTGACCGTCTCCCGGATGGACGCCGCCTCGACGATCTACCTGGAGGTCGCCTCCGGGGTCGTGGCGTTCATCCTGCTCGGCCGCTACCTGGAGGCCCGCTCCAAGCGGCGGGCGGGCGCCGCGCTGCGCGCCCTGCTGGAACTGGGCGCCAAGGACGTGTCCGTGCTGCGGGACGGCCGCGAGGTCCGGATGCCGGTGTCCGCGCTGGCCGCCGGCGACCGTTTCGTCGTACGGCCCGGCGAGAAGGTCGCCACCGACGGCACGGTCGTCGAGGGCGCCTCGGCGGTGGACGCCTCCATGCTGACCGGCGAGTCCGTGCCGGTGGACGTGGGCGTGGGCGACGCGGTCACCGGCGCCACCGTCAACGCGGGCGGCCGGCTGGTCGTCGAGGCCACCCGGGTCGGCGCCGACACCCAGCTGGCCCGGATGGCGCGGCTGGTCGAGGACGCGCAGAACGGCAAGGCCCAGGTGCAGCGGCTGGCCGACCGGATCTCGGCGGTCTTCGTGCCCGTCGTCCTGCTCATCGCCGTCGGCACGCTGCTGGCCTGGCTGCTGTCCACCGGAGACGTCACCGCCTCGTTCACGGCGGCGGTCGCGGTCCTGATCATCGCCTGTCCGTGCGCGCTGGGCCTTGCCACGCCGACCGCGCTGATGGTCGGCACCGGCCGGGGCGCCCAGCTCGGCATCCTCATCAAGGGCCCCGAGGTGCTGGAGTCCACCCGCCGCGTCGACACGGTCGTCCTGGACAAGACCGGGACGGTGACCACCGGCCGGATGACCCTCCAGGAGGTGTACGCGGCCGAGGACACCGACGAGAAGCTGCTGCTGCGCCTCGCAGGCGCCCTGGAGCACGCCTCCGAGCACCCGGTGGCCCGTGCGGTCGCGGCCGGCGCCGAGGAGCGCGTCGGACCGCTGCCCGCGGCCGAGCACTTCGAGAACGTCCCCGGGCGGGGCGTACGCGGGCGCGTCGAGGGCCACGAGGTCGCCGTCGGGCGGCTGTTCGAGGAGCTGCCCGGGGAGGTGGACCGGGCGCGGCGCGAGGCCGAGGAGAGCGGGCGTACGGCCGTCGTGGTCGGCTGGGACGGCGTGGCACGGGGTGTCGTCGCCGTGGCGGACGCGGTCAAGGAGACCAGCGCCGAGGCCGTGGGGCAGCTGCGCGCGCTGGGGCTGCGGCCGGTGCTGCTGACCGGTGACAACCGGCCGGTGGCCGAGTCGGTGGCACGGGCGGTCGGCATCGACGCCGGTGACGTGATCGCCGAGGTGCTGCCCGAGGACAAGGTCGAGGCCGTACGGCGCCTCCAGGCCGAGGGCCGGACCGTGGCCATGGTCGGCGACGGGGTCAACGACGCCGCCGCGCTCGCCACCGCCGACCTGGGCCTGGCGATGGGCACCGGCACGGACGCCGCCATCGAGGCCGGCGACCTGACACTGGTCCGCGGCGACCTGCGGGTGGCCGGTGACGCCATCCGGCTCTCCCGGCGGACGCTGGCCACGATCAAGGGCAACCTCGTGTGGGCCTTCGGCTACAACGTGGCCGCGCTCCCGCTGGCCGCCGCCGGGCTGCTCAACCCGATGATCGCGGGCGCGGCGATGGCGTTCTCCTCGGTGTTCGTGGTGACCAACAGCCTGCGGCTGCGCAGGTTCCGCTGAGCCGGTCCCGGCCGGACGCCCCGCGGGTGCCCGGCCGGGACAAAGTGCCGGACCCCCTGGAGTCCGGCGCGCGCCTCACATAAGCTCTTCACAAGGCTCGCGCATCTTCCTTACGCTTGGACCTCGATCGCCATATCAGGGCTCTTGCGCACCTATGGGACATATGCAAGAGACGCATGTCACAGTGACGTGAACGTAACCATCGAAGGGGTTCGAAGGTCTAAGTTTGGCGATGTCAGGAAGCGTCTTGGGGGGCGCCGACTGACGTCTGGGGATGTCTTGGGGGACTTCCCTGGAATTGCGTTGCCGGGGCACGTACATCGGGAAGCTTTGAGCGGCCCTCCCGGGCGTGCGCTGTCCCGGCAGAGCGCAGTAGGGCAGTAGGGCAGTAGTGCAGTGACGCGGTGCAGCAGTACGGCACCGCGGCATCACGGCCCTGCGGTAGTACGGCAGTACAGCGGTTCAGGCGCTGGTCTCCACAGACGCCCGGCCGGATCCCGTGGGGGGAATCCGTTACCGGGACATGGGAAGGCGCCCTGGTCGCCGGCCCGTGGGGGGACTGGCGCCAGGGCGTCTTTCGCGTTCCGGCGTGCTTCGGGCGCAGCACGAAGCCCCGCACCCGCCGGCCTCGAACTCGACCGGCGGACACGGGGCCCAGGGACACGCGGCCCGGGAGGCGGTGTGCCTCAGCGCTCCTCGACCGGGACGAAGTCGCGCTCGACGATGCCCGTGTAGATCTGGCGCGGGCGGCCGATGCGGGAACCCGGCTCCTTGATCATTTCCTGCCACTGGGCGATCCAGCCCGGCAGCCGGCCCAGGGCGAACAGGACCGTGAACATCTCGGTCGGGAAGCCCATGGCCCGGTAGATCAGGCCGGTGTAGAAGTCGACGTTCGGGTAGAGCTTGCGCTCGACGAAGTAGTCGTCGGAGAGCGCGTGCTCCTCCAGCTTGAGGGCGATGTCGAGCAGCTCGTCCGACTTGCCCAGCGCCGAGAGCACGTCGTGCGCGGCGGCCTTGATGATCTTGGCGCGCGGGTCGAAGTTCTTGTAGACCCGGTGGCCGAAGCCCATCAGGCGGACGCCGTCCTCCTTGTTCTTCACCTTACGGATGAAGGTGTCGACGTCGGAGCCGGAGTCGCGGATGCCCTCCAGCATCTCCAGCACCGACTGGTTGGCGCCGCCGTGCAGCGGGCCCCACAGCGCGTTGATGCCGGCCGAGATGGAGGCGAACATGTTGGCCTGCGAGGAGCCGACCAGGCGGACCGTGGAGGTCGAGCAGTTCTGCTCGTGGTCCGCGTGCAGGATGAGCAGCTTGTCCAGCGCGGAGACGACGACCGGGTCCGGCTCGAAGTCGTCGGCGGGGACCGAGAACGTCATCCGCAGGAAGTTCTCGACGTAGGAGAGGTCGTTGCGCGGGTAGACGAACGGGTGACCGATCGACTTCTTGTACGCGTACGCCGCGATCGTCGGGAGCTTGGCGAGCAGGCGGACCGTGGACAGGTCGCGCTGCTTCTCGTCGAACGGGTTGTGGCTGTCCTGGTAGAAGGTGGACAGCGCCGAGACGACCGAGGACAGCATCGCCATCGGGTGGGCGTCGCGCGGGAAGCCCTTGTAGAAGTTCTTGACGTCCTCGTGCAGCAGGGTGTGCCGCGTGATCTCGTTCTTGAAGGTGGAGAGCTCGTCGACGGTCGGCAGCTCACCGTTGATGAGCAGGTAGGCCACCTCCAGGAAGGTGGAGCGCTCGGCCAGCTGCTCGATGGGGTAGCCGCGGTACCGCAGAATGCCCTGCTCGCCGTCGAGGTAGGTGACGGCGGATTTGTACGCTGCCGTGTTGCCGTAGCCGCTGTCCAGAGTCACCAGACCGGTCTGGGCGCGGAGCTTCCCGATGTCGAAGCCCTTGTCGCCGACGGTGCTGTCGACCACCGGGTAGGTGTACTCGCCGCCGTCGTACCGCAGTACTACAGAGTTGTCGCTCACGTCTTCCCTCACCGACGTAGTGCCTCATCTTCGAGGTGCCCTGACTGTCTCTACCATCCCCCATTTGGCTCAGGAGAGTGCACTCGGGGTCGACCATTGGGCCTATGGGCGGCACTCAGTGCCGCCAACCTGCTCATCCTGCCCCCTCCACCCGGCGACGGGAAGTGTTCTGTGACCTTTGCGACTCGTTTGATCGATCATTTTTTGTGATGCCGGGGTGCGGGTGGGGCCGATGCCGTGCCGACCGGGTGTGTTCGTGTATTTTTGTCGTCCTTGCGGGCCATCCGGAGTTTTTTGTGCTTCAGGACCCCTTGAGCCGGAAATCCAGCGCCGTGCACCGCCGGCCCGCCGACACCGTCCGCACCGCCTGGCCGATCGCCTTGCGCGAACCGACCAGGACGACCAGCTTCTTGGCCCGGGTCACGGCCGTGTAGAGCAGGTTCCGCTGGAGCATCATCCAGGCGCCGGTGGTCACCGGGATCACCACGGCGGGGTACTCGCTGCCCTGCGAGCGGTGGATGGTCACGGCGTAGGCGTGCGCCAGTTCGTCCAGCTCGTCGAACTCGTAGGGGACCTCCTCGTCCTCGTCCGTCAGCACCGTCAGGCGCTGGTCGACCGGGTCGAGCGAGGTGACCACGCCCACGGTGCCGTTGAAGACGCCGTTCTCCCCCTTCTCGTAATTGTTGCGGATCTGGGTGACCTTGTCGCCGACGCGGAAGACCCGCCCGCCCAGCCGCTTCTCCGCCAGGTCGGGACGGCCCGGCGTGATGGCCTGCTGGAGCAGCCCGTTGAGCGTGCCGGCGCCCGCCGGGCCCCGGTGCATGGGCGCGAGCACCTGCACGTCCCGGCGCGGATCGAGTCCGAACCTGGCCGGGATCCGCCGCGCCGCCACGTCCACGGCGAGCCGGCCCGCCTCCTCGGTGTCGTCCTCGACGAAGAGGAAGAAGTCCTTCATGCCGTCGGTGAGGGGGTGCTGCCCGGAGTTGATCCGGTGCGCGTTGGTCACCACGCCGGACTGCTGGGCCTGGCGGAAGACGCGTGTGAGGCGCACGGCGGGAAGGGGGCTCCCGTCGGCCAGGAGGTCCCTGAGCACCTCGCCCGCGCCCACGCTCGGCAGCTGGTCCACGTCCCCCACGAACAGCAGGTGGGCACCCGGCGGCACGGCCTTGACCAGCTTGTTGGCGAGCAGCAGGTCCAGCATGGAGGCCTCGTCGACGACGACCAGGTCGGCGTCCAGCGGCCGGTCCCTGTCGTACGCCGCGTCACCGCCGGGCTTCAGCTCCAGCAGCCGGTGGACCGTGGAGGCCTCGGCCCCGGTCAGCTCGGACAGCCGCTTGGCGGCCCGCCCGGTCGGCGCGGCCAGCACCACCTTCGCCTTCTTCGCGCGGGCCAGCTCCACGATCGAGCGCACGGTGAACGACTTGCCGCAGCCGGGTCCCCCGGTCAGCACCGCCACCGTCTCGGTCAGCGCCAGCTTGACGGCCGCCTCCTGCTCGGGTGCGAGATCGGCCCGCGTACGCCCCTTGAGCCAGCCCAGCGCCTTCTCCCAGACCACGTCCCGGAACCCCGGCATCCGGTCCTGCTCGGTCCGCAGCAGCCGCAGCAACTGGGCGGAGAGCGAGAGTTCGGCACGGTGGAAGGGGACGAGGTAGACGGCGGTGACGGACTCCTGCGCGTCGCCGTCCGCCCCGGGCACCTTCTCCCGTACGACACCGGGGTCGCCGCCGTCCTCGGTGGGCTGCGCGAGTTCGGCCAGGCATTCGATGACGAGCCCGGTGTCGACCTGGAGCAGCTTCACGGCGTCGGCGATCAGCCGCTCCTCGGGCAGGTAGCAGTTCCCCTGGTCGGCGGATTGCGACAGCGCGTACTGGAGCCCCGCCTTGACCCGCTCCGGGCTGTCGTGCGGGATGCCGACGGACTGGGCGATCTTGTCGGCGGTCAGGAACCCGATGCCCCAGACGTCGGCGGCCAGCCGGTAGGGCTGGTTCTTCACCACGGAGATCGACGCGTCCCCGTACTTCTTGTAGATCCGCACGGCGATGGAGGTGGACACCTCCACGGTCTGGAGGAACAGCATCACCTCCTTGATCGCCTTCTGCTCCTCCCAGGCGTCGGCGATCTTCTTCGTCCGCTTGGGCCCGAGACCGGGCACCTCGACGAGCCGCTTGGGCTCCTCCTCGATGACCCTGAGGGTGTCCACCCCGAAGTGCTGCGTGATCCGGTCGGCGAAGACCGGCCCGATCCCCTTGACCAGCCCGGAGCCGAGGTAGCGCCGGATGCCCTGGACCGTGGCCGGCAGGACCGTCGTGTAGTTCTCGACGAGGAACTGCTTCCCGTACTGCGGATGGGACCCCCACCGTCCCTCCATCCGCAGCGACTCCCCCGCCTGCGCACCGAGCAGCGCGCCGACGACCGTCAGCAGGTCCCCCGCGCCCCTGCCGGTGTCGACCCGCGCGACCGTGTACCCGTTCTCCTCGTTCGCGTACGTGATCCGCTCCAGCACCCCTTCGAGCACGGCGAACCGCCGCTCACCGGTCTGGGTCCCCGCCTGTTGAGCCATGGTGCCGACGGTACCGGTGGGGGGTGACAGCGGGGCGGGGGGCACTTGTCGAACGCGGGCGCGACTTCCGGCGGCGCGGATCGTTGATCCGCTCGTACGGAAAGGAGAGCTGATGGTCGGCTCGTCGCATGAGGCGCTGCACCGGATCTTCCAGAAGGATCCGGCGCTGCTGACGAGAGCGCTGCAGAAGGTGCTGCACGTTCCGTTTCCCGAACCAACAGAGATCGCCGCGCTGAACGTGGACCTGACCGAGATCGAACCGGTGGAACGCCGCGTCGACACCCTGTTGCGGGCGGAGACGGACGTGGGTACGTATCTCCTCGTGGTCGAGGCACAGGGGAAGAAGGACGAGCGCAAGAGGGGCAGCTGGCCGTACTACTTGTCCTACCTGTACGAGAAGTACCGGTGCGAGCCGGTGCTCATCGTGACCACCCAGAGCAGCGCCACGGCACGGTGGGCGTCCCGCCCGATCCGGCTCGGCTTCCCGGGCTGGGAGTCGCTGACCGTCCGTCCGCTGGTGCTGGGCCCGGACAACGTCCCCGTGATCGCCGACGAACGGCAGGCCGAACGGGACGTACCCCTTGCGGTGCTCTCGGCGATGGCACACGGCCGCGGCCCGCAGGCCCCGGCCATACTGGAGTCCCTGGCATCCGCCCTGCGGACGATCGACCCCGACAACGCCGCGGTCTTCGTGCAATTCGTCGACTCCTGCCTGGCCGACCCCCAGGCACAACAGATGTGGAGGGAACTGATGACGGCGACACAGTACTTCTGGCGGCACCCGCTGGCCGAGCAGGTGCGGGAGGAGGGCCGGGAGGAAGGTCTGGAGCAGGGGATGGAGCAAGGCCGTCTCCAGGACCGTCGGGAGATGACCCTCCGCATCCTCGAATGGCGGGGCATCCTGGTGCCGGAGGCCGTCCGCGAGCGGGTGAACACCTGCACGAATTTGGACCGGCTGGAGGAGTGGGCCCAGCGGGCTGTGCAGGCGGCGGATGCCCGGGAGGTGTTCGCCGGGGACGAGGAGTGAGGCCGGCCGCCTGACTGGCCAGGTGCGGTCATACGGCGATGGGCGGGTTCCGGGACAAGGTCCTGAAGTCAGGGCATGCACGCGCTGGACGACCCGCCCCCGGCGGCTCTCGCGCGCAGGGGCGCGCTGGTCCTGAACGCCCGGCTGGGCAAGTCCCACCCCAAGGCCGAGGATGCCTTCGCTCTGGCCAACCGACAACTGGTAGACGGCAGTTGCGACGGACACGGCGAAGTCGTCGCAGCCGTCGAGGCTTACGGGACGGAGCCCGCACCGGTCACGGGCTCGCGTCCGTCACGGACGCCGAGGGCGGTGTGAGCCGTCGCGGGCGACGCCTGCCGCCTCCGCGCTGCGGCACAACACCTGTGAGGCCACTCGGCCACTCATCCTGTTCGGCTACTGGCTGGCGGGGCCATGGCGACTGGCAATGACTACGGGCTACGGGCTACTCGGCGTCGCAGGGCCGCGAAGCGGGCATCGCGGCCGTGTGCGGAAGCGCTGCCGGCGGGCGGACCATGAACACGTCGACCGGGTCTTCCGCTTCGAGGACGAAGCCGTGGCGCTCGTAGAGCCGGCGGGCGGGGCTGCCCTGGAGGACGTTCAGCGCGACAGCCGTGCCTTCTGCGTCGGCCCGTTCCAGCAGGGTGCCCAGCACGGCGGAGCCCAGGCCCCGGCCCTGGTGCCGCGGCGCGAGGTAGAAGTGCTCCAGCCACCACCTGCCGTCGGCCGGACGGAACGTCACGCATCCCGCGAGTTCGCCGTCGGCCATGACGACGGACGTGTACCGCGTGGAGAAGGCGTCACGCAGCCGCTGCCGCACCCGGTGTTCGTCGTAACGCCCGAGACGTTCCAGGTCGGCGCGCATGACCGCGGCCCGCAACTCAGCGATCGGCTCGATGTCGGCCGTCACCGCGGGACGCAGTGTCCAGGCAGTGGTCCTCGCTGTCGCCTCGGTGCTCATGGGCGGAGTATGTCACCGCACCTCGGCGTCCTGTCGTCGTGTTCTTCCGGCGGTCACGGCTGACTGGTCCAGGGCCGGCGCCGGGCCGGCGCCGGGCCACGTCCGTCGGTCACCGCCGGGTCCGCGGTTCCGCACCCTCCGTCCGTAGCCCTCGGCGACTCCGGACGGCGTCACCTCTATCCGGCGGGGGTGACGACCCGAGTCCGACGGCATCGAGGCCGCCGTCCTCCTCCAACCACTCACGCAACCGCTGCGCGGCGACCTCGTCCCCCAGGGGTCTGGGAGGAAGCCACTTGTCCCTCTTGCCAGGTTCCATCTCACCACCTCCGGCAGAGATCGCCCCAGCTGTCACGTGGGAACGTGAGCCTGTCGGTCACAGTCGGCTGGTCAGGTCTGGACCACGCCCGTCGGTCACCTCGGGGTCCGCGACTCCGTGCCCTTCCGCAACCCCGAAATACGTCGCCTCCCCCGGCTCCGCAGCGACTCCCAGCACGTCGTCCAGCTCTTTCAAGGCCGCCGCGAGACGCGGAGCGTTCTGCCGCTGGGAATCGGGGTGTGGCGTACCACTGAAGTCGTACGGGCCCCAGATGTCGTGATGGACGGAAACATCGGCCGACAGCCCCAGAGGCTCTGCCGAAACAGTGAGCTCGACCAGGCGGTCTTCATAGCGCTGGACACCGTGCTCGTCAAACCACACACCGGCCCCCGTGACAAGGAAGCCACTGAATTCAGCATTGGGAAAACCGACGGGGCGCAAGTCTTCGACCCTGCGCGCTGTCCCTTCATCATCAAGGGGAGCCGTGAGTTGCAGCCGGGTCTTCCCGACGGCACCTCCCTGCTCAGGAACGACCCAGAACCATTCCAGCCCGTCCGGGCGGAGCAGCCCGTGCTTCCTCAGCACACCGGACATCCGGGCTGCGGCACTGAGCGCTGCCCGCAACCCCGGCGTCGCATGATCTTCCAGGTCCCAGAACCAGGAAGCACACTCGCTCGGGGCGCGCATCAGCACGGAGACGGGTCCTCCGCGGTCTTCAGGGAATCGACGAAGACGGTGAAGACGCCGGGCGAGAAGGAGAGGGTTGCTCTGACCGGGGTCTTCGAGTCCCGTACGGATATGCGGAGGGGGAGGCTTGCGACTTCGACGCAGTCATTTCCCTCACCTCCGCCAGAGAAGGACGACTTCTTCCACTGGATGCGGGGGCTCATGCCTGCGCCTCACATTTCCTTGATCAGCTGATGGATGAGGTCGCGTGAACGTTCCGGGGAGAGCGACCCCGCTCTGACCTTACGGAACAGCTTCCGGAAGTGCTCCAGTTGTGCTTCGGAGTCGACGAAGGCCGTACCATGGGGAGCGTCACGCACCACAGTGTCGAGGCGCGGGACGGCGCCGCCCAGATACACCATGGTGCTCCCGGCTCCTGCGAAGTCGTCCAGCGCGAAAGGGACGACGTACACCGTCACGTGGTCGGCTTCGGACATCTCCAGGACACGCTCCAGTTGAGCGCGGCTCACAGCCCGCCCGGCGACCCTGATGCGTAGCGCAGCCTCGTGGATCACGGTTTCGTACGGAATGGGTTCCGGGCCTTCGATAGCGGTCTTCCGCTTCATGCGATGGTCCACCCGGAGTTCCACTTTGCATACAGGGCCATCGTTCACACCGGCATCAACGGCCAAACGCCGACCAGCCGCGTCACCAACCTGTCCGGACAGCACACCTGAACACCGAGCGTTCTGCCGCTGGTCCAAGGATGTGAGCGCTCATGTGCATCGGTCAACGCCCCGCCAGACCTTCACGGAGGGCGGCAAGAGACATGGTGCGCGGTTCTGAGTCCGAGGCCCGGCCCGAGCCGTTCTCGTCAGGCAGTGAAGTCAGCTCGACCAGAGCTTCAGAAGGTGACAGACCACGGTCATGGGCAGACCTCAGACGCTCCAACCACACCAGTCCGGCACGGTAAGTGGCATCGTCACCGACGTCACAGGGCTCGAAGCTCGCCGCTTTCTCGGAGACGGAAACCCACAGGTGACCGAACAGCTCGCCCTGCCCACCATGCACCGGCACGCACTGCACTTCGCCTTCAGCCGTACGCCGATACCCGATCCGCCCGAAACCGGGGGCGTGCGTGAACACGTCGTACCGGGTCGGCACCTCGAAACTCCTCCATACGTCCGATGCTTTTCCGTCCGGGTCGAAATAGTTCTCGGCGCCCGTCTCGGTCGGCTTGGCAAAGTAGGTGGGGTCGTCCGGGTCCGTCTCGGTGTCCAGGACCTCGGAAATGGTACGCAACAGGGTGGACAGACGATGACCGTTCAGCTCATAGATTTCTGACTGCGAGCGCCCCTTGAGATCGTACGGCAGCCAGACGTCGGAATGCGTCACCAAATCTACACTGACAAAGTCAGCGAATGAAGAAGCGCTCAGCCGGAAGAGCTTCTCCTGCCGTACCACTGCCCCGTCAGCACTCGTCACAACTGATCCGGAACACTCGATGGACCCGTCTACGGACCCGATTTCTCCAGGCCGCAGCGCCGCCCGCACCTGGTCGGTCAACAACTTGACGGCGTCAGGTGCCGAAAAGTCCACCGCAAGGTCACTTTGGAGCAGGTAGCTGTTCGACTTACCGGCCTCGGAGACGACGACACGTACCATTGGCATACCGGTTGCGAAACTTTGCGCAACGAGGATTCCATAAGTTTTCAGCAGGTCATGCAGACAGCAAACCAGTGGGTCAGCCGTCTCATCGTCACGACCCCAGATCCATCGGGCCACAGGCGTGGAAGCAATCACAGCAATTCCTCCGGAGTGAACCGGCCACCACGAGGAATGAAGAACGTTCTGTCAGGCGTACGGATGACGAACTGAACATTCTTTCCCTGGTAACCCTTCTCGAGTCGACCCAACTGGGTTTCCATATCGAGAGTGGGGGCCTTCGTGTCGACGACGAACGTCTGCACGTCGGCGTGCGAGTCTGTCAGCTGAGAAATCTTCTTGAAGATGTTGCGTACGACCTTACTCGCCTCTACCGGTGAATCCTCACCTGTCATGTCCTTGAACTGCCACCCGTGGGTCGTGCCGTCCGCTTCCCTGGCCATCAAGTCCAGATCTGTCTTCGGCCCGGTGAAGACGCCGGGCTTGATCTCATGGCCGCCCTGCTTCACTTCGAAGGAGATGTCGGTCAGGCCGCCCTCGTGCAGTCGGTTTGCCAGGCGGATCTGCTCCAGGCAACCAGATAGTTCACTCGGCCGTGACAGGTTGGACACCACGTCCGAGAAACCGGCCGAATCTCTGAACCGTCCCGCGGCGATCGTATCGGCGATCTCCTTGCCGGCGGGAGTCTTGTTGAGAGTGTCCAAGATCGACTCGACGTCCCCAGGCTTGACCTTGGTGCCACGAATCTGGTCCCGGACCTGGTGCTCGAGCTCTCCGCCACGTTCAAGCGGCCCTGAGTCCTCTGTCGGTTTCTCCCATCCGTCAAAGTGGTCGGCGTGGCCTGGCTCGGGCTGGTCAGGAAGGTTTTCGCCAAGCGGCTCTCCGCCTCCTCCATCGGTGTGCCCGCCGCCACCCGGCTCCTCGCCATGACCGCTCACACCGCCCTCACGGCCGCCGGTTCCCCTCTCGTGCCCGGCCGAAGAGGTTGTCTCGTGGCCACGGCCCGCAGGGCCATCATGGCCGGACGAGTCGGAGCCGCCGGAACGGCTCTCCTCATGGCTCGACGGTGGCTCATGGTGGGCACTCGGTCCCGGCCCGTGTTCGTTGGCGTTGCCGCCCGGCAGGTGGTCGCCCGCGTGGCCGCCGGGTGTGTGGTGCGGAGGGTGGCCGCCGGGCGTGTGTTCGCCGCCCGCGTGGATCGTGGGGGTGTCGCCGCCCGCGTGGACGGTGGGTGTCGTGTGGGTGTTGTCGCCGATGCGGCCGGTGTCGCCGAGGTCGGTGTCGAGGCTGTGGCCCAGGCGGATGTGTTCGCCGGCGTGGCCTGCGGTGTCGGCGGCCGTGTGGGCGCCTGCGCCGACCAGGGCGGGTTCCTTGACCGGGGCCGGGGTGTGGGGGAGGTCCGTACCCGCCCCGGTGCCGGCGCCCGGGGGGTCGAGTTCGTCGGCGTGGATGAGGATGTCGCCGTTGCCGTCGACGATGTGGCCGTCCGGGTGCCCGTACACCTGTCCGGTGCCTTCGGGGGTGTGCAGGGGGTGTGCGCCCTCGTGGACGACCGGGACGTCGTCGGGGAGTTTGAAGTTGCCGTCCGGCAGCTTCGTCGCGCCTTCCGGGATCGGCGCGCCCTCGGGGAGGTGGAAGGAGCCGTCGGGGAGTTTCACCGAGCCCTTGGGCAGGGTGATCGCGTTCTCCGGGAGTTCCGGGATGTCGATCTTGCCCATGCCCTTCAGGGCCTTGGAGATGTCGCCGATCTTCGACAGGCCGGCGCCCGCCCCCTTGGCGACATACGTCATCGGGTCGATGACCTTGCCCGCCTTGCCCGCCACCGACAACGCCTTCGCGACCGCGCCCGCCTTGCCCGCACCCGA